>NZ_JBSHAM010000018.1:0-124151 GCF_053611505.1 Amycolatopsis sp. NPDC054798
ACGGTGGGTGTGGGCCCCCCACTTATTCTCTCAACCCCCCACACCCCTGCTGACCGCGGGCTGTCTCAGTAAGGTGTCTAGGGCGACACGGCGGCAAACAGATGGTCAGCCACGCCCAGAGGTCGGCCAACCCCGGCCACACGAGAGAGGGCCGCAGATGGACAAGGACGAGCACATCGCGCAGCTGCGCGCCCGCCGACAGCGCATCGAAGCGATCGAAACCGCCTTGGAGAGCATCCGAGACGTGGAAAGCTCCCTGCAGGAGATGCGGGAAATCCTGCTCCAGCAGCGGAAGGTCGAACGAACGGAGCGGCTCACCGATATCCGTGAAGCGGACAAGGCCGGTGTGCCGAAGACCAAAATCTCCAAGGAGGTCGGCCTCAGCCGCGCGAACCTCTACAACCACCTCAAAGGCACCCCGGCAGACGAGTAGCCGGACTCACGGATCTGGACGATTATCGGAGAATCAGGGCCATGCGCCGGAACGCTCCGGGAACGTCACGCATGCTCTTCCCGGTGCTGTGCGCGTCTATCGGCAGAGCTGGCCTCCTCGCTGCCGGTAGAACTCCACGGGATCGACGGCCTGCCCGTTGGCCTCGATCTGCAGGTGCAGGTGCGCTCCGGTGGAAGCTCCCCGGTTTCCGACCGCGGCGATGGGCTGGCCGGCCTGAACGGATTGTCCTTCGCGGACCAGATTGTGGTCGTTGTGACCGTAGACCGTCACGGTCCCGTCCCCGTGCTGGATGCGTACCCACAGCCCGTAGCCGGACGCCGGGCCTGAGCTGATCACCGTGCCGGAGTTGGCGGCCAGGATCGGCGTACCGATGGGCGCACCGATGTCGAGTCCTTTGTGGAATTCGCTGCCGCGGTACCCGAATCCGGAGGTGCAGGTGCCGCTCGTGGGGGTCGTCCAGCCGCCGGTCGTCGCACCGGTCGTGCAGGTGGCACCTTGGACGGCCCCGACAATCTGGCGCGCTGCTGGCTCGAATTTCGCGTAGCGGTCGGGAAAGCCCGATCGCTGCACGGTTTGGGCGGCCACGGTGACCGGCATGTTCTGCCAGTTCGGCAGCGCCAGCAGATGCCGGTAGAACTGCTCGCTGCTGTAGGTGGGGTCCATGATCTGCGCGACGGTTCCCCATCCTTGTGAGGGCCGCTGCTGGAACAGACCGATGCTGTCGCGATCGCCGTAGTTCAGGTTCTTCAGTTGCGACTCGGTGAGCGCCGTGGCGACCGCGACGACCCAGCCCTGCTCGGGCACGTTCATCCGTTTGCCGACAGCGACGATCGTCGCCGCGTTGCCCATCTCCTGCGGTCCGTACCCCGCTGCCGAGGTCGCGCTCGCCCCAGCGGGGGCACAGTTCAGGCCACCGGCGGAACTGCTGGAACTGCCGAACACGGCTTGAACCACAGCGATGGCGCCGCCGCCAATGAAGAGCATGATCACGACGACGAACCCAGCACCGGCGGCGGCCACCTTGCCCACGACGCATCACCTCCACGGACGCGCGGGGTCGGGCGGGGGCATCGGGGAAGGCGGGGCCACCTCCGGACGTGCGGTCGCAGGCGTCGCGGCCGCCGGACGCTGCCCACCGCCGGGAGCGGCGGCACGCAGGTCCGGCCAGAGGGCGGGCAGGTCAGCCAGCGCCACCCGACCGGCGGTGCCGGACTCGTCGAGCCGTCGCCAGCGCGGCGCGGCCATATCGAGCGGATCCGCCGCGGCCTCGCCGCTGCTAGTCGCCACGGGCACACGTGCAGGCCGGTCGAGACCGCGCAGCGCCTCGGCCATGGCCCTGCGCGCGTTGACCTCGCGCCTGGCACTGGGCACCCACACCAGCACTGGTGTGGTGATGCCCGTGACCTCGGCCAGCCGCTCGTAGCGGGCGAGCTTGCCCGCCAGGCGGGACAGTTGCTCGGTGCCGAAGTCGAACTCGATGAACCACTCGACCTCCCGGCCAGCCTCCCGCCAGCGGCCGTAGCCGTCCGGGGTGACGATGTCGCCCCAGTGCCGGCCGCACCGGGCGGCCGACCACCACGCCGCGAGCACACCAGCGGCACCGGGCTGACGCGCTCGGCGGATCAGGGTGGTGAACAGTCCGTTGCAGCCCACGGTGTGCGCCAGTTGTAGCGAGAACGCGCGTCCGATCTCGCGCTCACGGCTGTAGCCCAGTTCCTTGGGATCGATGCCGTCCTCGCGGGCCAGCGCGACCGCCCCGGCGGTGTCGAGGACGTAGTACATCGGGTGCGAGCCGCGGTCGCGGTGCGGCTGGAACCGGTGCACCACGCCCCACTGGTAGAGGCTGCGCAGGCGCAGGTTCGCCCCACGGCGCCCGGCGAAGGCGATATCGATGATCTGGGTGCTGGTGAGCACGTGGTGCTCGAACAGCATCCGGCACAGCCACCGGTCGCGGTCGGTGAGATGCCGAGCCAGCCACGCGTGATGCTCGGCCGAGTTGAGCACCCGCGCAACAGGTCGTTCCGGCCGATGCGCGCGTAATTGTCGCTGCGCGGTGGGATTGCTAACCATCGTGATGTGCACCTCCAAACCCGCAGGACGCCAGAACGCCCTGCGGGCAAACGGAAAAGCTGAGCGGGTCAGGCCGCCCGGCGCGGATCGAACGCCACCGGCTGGACGTTCTCGGTCGGCTCAGGCGTGTTTCGAGGCTCGGTGTTCACGAGCGCGAGCCGACGGATCTCCTTGGCACGCCCCGGAATCGCGGGCGGAAGCTTCTCGGTGACCGCAGTGAACGGGGGAGCTTCCTCGCTGTCGAGCACCAGCCGCGCGGCGATGTGGAACCGACCGAGATTGGCGAGATCGTGCTCGGAGAGCCGGGGCGCGGTATGCCGGGCCAAGTCCCGGGCGTCTTCGGGCGACGCTGAGAAAATGATCTTCGAGCGGGCGTTGGTGCTGATGCCTTCTTCCAGTTCGCGCGGCAGTTGCCGCAGGTACTGGTGCGCGAGCGTCATCGACATCCGGTAGCCACGGGCTTCAGCGAGCATGTCCTCCATCGGGTACGCCAGATTGAGGAAGTTGTGGCACTCGTCGATGTAGAGCGAGGCATCGTGGCGGTCGCGTTGCGGTATCCGGGCGCGCCGGGTGGCTGCCTGCCAGGTGCGGGCCACGACGATCGAGCCGATCAGCCGTGCGGTGTCCATCCCGAGCGCGTCCTTGCCCAGGCGCACCAGGCAGATCCCGCCGTCGAGTACCGCGTCCATGTCCACTGTGGATTTGCCACCGGCGAGGGATGCCCGCACGAACGGGCGCAGCAGCAGGCCGCGGAGTTTGTTCATCAGCGGTGCGACGACCTGTGCCCGGCTGGCGTCGGACAGATCGTCGTACCAGTGCCAGAAGCCGGTCAGGACATCGTCGGAGATCTGTTCGAGTGCACGCTGCCGGAAGGCGGGCACCGTCAACAGTTTCGGCAGATCGGTCAGCGTTGGTGTGCCGGGCAGCTCGCGCAGGGTCAGCAGCCCTGAGCGCAGGATGTCCTCGGTGCGCGGTCCCCAGCTGGAGGCGTAGACGTGGGAGAAGATTGAGACCAGGTTGTCCACGGTGCGGGCGGTGTCGTCGCCTTCGAGCGGGTTGAGCACCGGTGGGCGGGAGCGGCTGTCAGCGTCGAAGAGCACCACCTTCTCCCCGAGCCGCGAGGGCAGCCGCATCAGGGTGTCCGCGACCAGGTCTCCCTTGGGATCGATCACGACCAGGCCGCGGCCGGCGTCGGCGTCGTCGAGGATCATCCGCGCCATCAGCTCGGACTTGCCTGAACCGGTCGCACCGAGGATGTGCAGATGATGGCGCGCGTCGGCGACGCGCAGCCCCACCGGCCGGGAGTGGCCGGAGTCGGTGATCCCGATCGGTTTCACTCCGGCGCCCTCGGTGGCGATCCCCGGTGGCGGCGGCACCGCCTTTGCTCCGGCGCGCTGTAAACCGGGCACGGCCTCGTCGGTCGGGACGTGCGCGAGCGCGGCCAGCTCGGCGATCGAGAGCAGATCACCGGAGGTGAGGCGTCGTTCGGCCACAGCCCGGATGGAGTTGGTGAGCCGGACGCGACGGTAGTAATTGTGCTCGCTGTAAGCCGCGAACGCGCTGGCGATGGCATGCCCGCGTCCGCGCAAGTGTTCACGCACCGGAACCCGCTCCGTGCTGGTCGCATGCTCGTCGACCAAGGTGGCCACGGCATACCGGATGCGGGTCTCGTACTGGGAACTGCGCTGCTTGGCCACGATCACCCGGTCCTGCGCGGAGTTCTCCAGCGAGGTCTGGTGATCGGTGACCGGCTTTTTGGCCGTGGCGCTGGGTTTGCGCGATCCGGTGTGCGGGGTGATCAGGTCCAGCAGGCGTCCGGCCAGCCGGACCGAGCTGCCCGTGCGGACCCGGCGGGCGGCGCGGCGGGCTTTGCGGACACGGGCGCCGGTAACCGGGCGCGCGAGAATCTGCACCACGGCACGCTCGTGGGTGGCCATGCCGACCGGGGCGCCCAGCAAGGCTCGAACGGGATCGGTGGGGAAGTCCGACCGGATGGGCAGTGCCTCGCTGCGGGCCAGGCGCAGTTCGCCGCCCACGGCCTCGACCGCTTTGCCCGGCGGATTGGACAAGGGGATCGGCGGCTTGGCGGGGGCAGTGCGGGTGTGCGCGCCGGGCCAGGCAGCCTCGATGGCGCGCTCGGCCATGCCGGGCGGCACGACGCCTGGCAGCCACAGTCGCAAGGCGACCCCGGCATGGGAAAACACGTACTCCCACACAATGTGCGGCTGGCCGTGCATCCGCCGTTTCCAGCCGGACCGCAACAGCCCGACCAGGTTGGAGTACAAGGCCGCCGCGCCGTCCGGATCGACCGTGGGCGGAGCCAGCACGGTGACCACCCGGGCGTCGGCGGCCATCCGGTCATGGCACCGGCGCGCCCACCACCGGCGCCCGACCACGACGCCAGCCACCGCCAGGGCAACGGCCGGCCCGACGAGTGGCCCCCAGGTCAGCGCGAATTCCCGCAGTGTCGCGACGACAGCGCGCACTGCGGCACCGGGATCGCGCAGGTAGTCCTGCAACGGTGACGCAAGCGTCCTCGCCGAAGCGACAACAGATTGAGTGGATGACATCAGAAATCTCCTCTCGCAAGGAAAAGTCGAAAGGACGCGGATTCAGGCCGCGTATCGCTCGGCGTCGTCCGCGCTCGGTTGGCCTTCCGGCATCGAGGTAGGCGCTGACGGGTCGTTGGGCACGAGTCGCAGATGACGGCGCCGCTTGTGTGCCCGTTCGGCGTCGATCTCGGCCTGCCACTGCGACAGGCGCCGCCCGCCCATGCGCTTGAGGAACTGCGGGATGCGGTTCGCGGGCACCCCGACCAATCGCGGACCGAGCACGGCGAGCAGATCCGAGGCTTCCTGCGACGACCACCCGGCCTCAGTGATGGCGTCCTCATCGGGAAACACATCGGCGACCCGGTCACGGTCGGGGTCAATCAACGAATCCTCGCGACCGCCGTAGCTGTACACCCACAGGAAATTCTCGGGCGGGTCCGGTTCGATCAGCCGCTTGAACCGCCGAACTTCCTTGGTATAGGCGTAAAACGTCACCTGCGGGCAGGCGCGCATCACCCGACACCACGCCAAAGTGTAGGCATCGCTGAAAAAATCCCCTGCGTCATGCACCCTGACAAATTTCCCGACCAGGCGCGGCGCCGACAGTTCGCGGATCATGGCGGCTTCCCAGCCAGGCAAGTCGTCCAGGACGTAAGCGAGATTGGCGGTATGCTTGGCTTTTACCGCAGGGAAGAGATAAGTTCCGTTGCGCGCGTAGCAGATGCGAGTGCACGCGCTCGCCGCCGGGCAGGTCACGTGCGTCCGTCCGTCAGGCAAACGGGCGGCCAGCGCGGGCAGGGTCCAGTTCCAGACGCCAATTGCGCGCATCTCCCGGTTCTGCGTCAGCAACCGGGACGGCCGCGCCGGAACCGTGGTCATGCTGGCGGAAGAAGACATACGACACCTCGCAAAGGAAAGTCAGGCGAGTACAAGAAACGAGCAGAAACGGTTGTGGTCGAAGAGATCCGCAGCGACGGGGCGGGCTATGCGGCGCTGCCGAGGTCGACGTGACCGTCGATGTCTGCGTCGAGAGCCAGCTCAGTGTCGTGAACGCCGAGGTCCACAAACGCGCCGTCGTCCGTGCTAGATTCGTGGTCTGCGTACTGGGCCAACTCGGCCGGATCTGTTGTGATGAGCGCGTTTTCCTGTGGAGACGCCAGCGACTGGAACGCGACTCTCTGTGTCCCGGTCGAGAGCAGACCTTGTCCCTTGTCCGCGGAAATCAGGAACTGTTTCTCGCCTTCGGACAGGTTGAAGGTCGCCACGATCTCATCGATCGCTTGTGGTGCTTGGCGTAGGAGAATTTGCGTAGCCGCGTTCGCGATGATCGCCTTGCCCAGCTCGGTGCCGAGGACGTCGCCGACATCTTGGGTCGCGATCGTCAAGCCCGCCCAGTGTTTCCGGGCTGCTTTGGCCATCCGGTGCAGAAAACGCGCCCCGGCAGGATCCTGCATGAGCAGCCATGCCTCGTCGACCGTGATCAGCCTCGGACGCCGGATGGCCGGGTTGGACACCCGCCGCCACACCGTGTCCAGCGTGAGCAGCGTGCCGATCGGCCGGAGTTCGTCGGGCAGGTCACGCAGGCTGAACACGGTCAGGTGCCCTTCGGCCCTGGTCGTGGTCGGCCCGGAGAACATCGTGGAGAACGCGCCCTCGACGAACGGGTGCAACCGGGCCCCCAGGTCCGCCGCGACCGGGTCCGCGGTGCCGGTGAGGATCGCGGCGAGATCGGCCAGCAGTGGCGCCTGCCGGCCCCAGGTCCGCGGGTCGCTGGTGATCCCGGCCTGCTGATAGGTGGCCATGATCGCCCGGTCGAGCACGGCTCGTTGCTGTGCGGACAGCTCGGTGCCGAGCAGCACTCCGATGACGGTGTGCAGGAACAGCGCCCGGCGGGTTAGTGCGTCCTTGGGGGCGGTGCGACGCCCGTCCGGCCTGATGGCGATCGGCAGGTCGAACGGGTTGATGCGGACATCGGCGTCGCCGAGGTGGATGTATGTGCCGCCGATGGCCTCGCACAGCCGCCGGTACTCGTCCTCCGGATCGATGATCGCGACCTCGATCCCGCGGTAGAGGCTGCGCAGGGTTTCCAGCTTCACCAGGTACGACTTGCCCGCGCCGGACCGCCCGAGCACCACCGCGTTGTAGTTGTCGGCGGAAAAGCGGTCCCAATGCACCAAACCCTGGCTACCGACGTTGAACCCGTACAGCACCCCGGCCGGTGCGGCGACACTGGTCGGGTCAGCGGGCGGCAGATCGGGGCTGGTGAAGGGAAACGCGGCGGCCAGCGCACTGGTGTCGAAGGTGCGGCGCATGCCGATCAGATCCAGCGCCAGCGGCAAGGTCGCCACCCAGCCCTGCAACGACCGGTACGTGGTCGGCTGAGCGTTCATCAGCAACGACGCGGCGAGCGCCCGCACCGCGGCCACCTGCTCGGTGAGATCGGCTTCGCTGGTGGCGTGCACGGTCAGATATAGCCCGAGGCGGTAGAGCTTGCCTTCGCCGCGGGCGACGCGGGCCGAGAGGTCGTAGGCGTCCTCGGTGGCGGCCTCGACCATCGGGTCCAGCAACCGCCCCTTCTCGCTGGTGTGCCGTCGCCCGGACTCCAACTTGGACAGTTGGCGCTTGAGCCGGTGGGCGGCGGTGACCGGGTCGATCGGTTCGATGTGCAGCGACACGTCCACGCGGCCGGGGTAGGACAGCAGCGGCTGCAGCCATCCCGCGTGCACCTCGCGCGGATAGCCGGTGATCGCGAAGGAGGAGACCCATTCGCCGCCGATCTCCAGATGCCGGGGCGCGACCGACAGCGAGTCCGGCGTGAACGCACTGGCCCTTCCCAACGGTGCGTTCGTGTGCGGTGCCCCGCGGCCTCGAGTACGGCCGAACTTCCTGCTCATAGGTCCCCGCCCTCCCATTCATCCAGGGCCGTCGGCTCCGGCGGCGCGCTGTCGCGCCCGCCCCGGCTGGCCGTGCTTCGGTGATGGACTGGTGGCTCGTCGTCGGGGTCTGCCGCGGTGGTGGTGATCACCTCGTCCGCGCCGGCCAGACCCGCCGAGGGCGGGATCAGGCTGTCCGGGTTGCACGCGGTGGCCAGCACGGCAGTGGCCTGCCCGGCGTCCAAGGGCGTGATCGTGATCCCGGCCGGGGAGAGCAGTTCGGTGGCTTCGCCCAGACGCCGCACGAGCCGGGTTTCCGCCGAGCGCCGCGCAGTCTCGGTGACCTCGCCCTCCCGACTGCGGTCCCGCCGCGCCCGCAGCGCGGCGAGCGGGGACGCGCCGCCGAGCCCGTCGGTCGGCCCCGTTGCGCGGACCGGCTCGCGCAGCACCAGCAGCACCTGGCGGCGCAGCAGATCAGTGGAGCGGCGCAACTGGTCGAGGTAGATCGCGTGCTCCCGCGCGGCGGCTTCGAGCATCGGATGCGGCAACCCGGGGGCCGCCTCGCGCAAGTCGCTGATCTGGCGGCTCAGGTCCAGCCGTTCGGCCCGGATGAGCACCTGCACCGGCGCGGAGATCGAATGCAGATACCGGCCGAAGGACGCGACCAACGCCTCCTGCTCACCGGGCGTCCTGAGCGCGAAGTTCACGGTGCTGGCCACCGCGACCATCGCGACTCCGTCGGGGCCGAGGTCGACGACACCGGCCTCGGTGACCCCTTCCGCGGGCAGCCGCAGCGCCGCCGGAGATACCTCCGACTTGCCCGCAGCACCGGTGGCGTCCGTGGTGGTGATACTGCTGGTCAGCCACTCCGGCGCGGGCTGCACCCCTTCGGGAGCGGCGACTCGGCGGCGGGGTTGCAGCCGCTGGCGAAGCGCCGCGAGCACGAGCCGGTCCAGGCTCATGCCGTCGCGCTGACCCAGCGCCAGGACCGCGGCACTGACCCCGATGGGAATAGCGACGATCAGGAAGACCGGCAGCGGCATCACACCGCGGGCCAGCGTCCAGGCGCCGTAGAGCACGATCCCGGTCACGGTGAGGATCGCCAGCTGGCGAGCGGTGAGATTGGCCAGGACGCGATCCTCGCGATCGACATCTGACGGTATGCGCACGGGCTGGGTCATGACTTCTCACCTCCACGGGGCGGGGTTTCTGGAACGGATTTCGGCGGCGTCGGTGGCGTGGTCGGCGCCCGGAACGTCACCGGCGGCACGGACGGCGTGCGCGGGCGGGCGTCTCCGATGCGAGGCTCCGGGTGCGCGGTCCGGAACACCGGTGCGGCGGGTGGCGCAGTCGCGGGCGTGACCGGCTGGGACACGTGGGGCGGTTCCGGCGTCGGCGGCTGGAACCGCAAGTGCGGCGGAACCGCGGCCACCGCGACCGGTCGAGCCGGGGGCGCGGCAGCACCGGCCCGGCGCGGCGCACCGGGAGCTTGGAACCGGGGCGCCGTCGCGGCCTGCCTGCGGTGCCGCCCGGCAGGCGGCGGGACCGCAGTAGCGGGCTTGGATGCGGAACTGAATTCGGGCATGACGGGTCCTTGGGTGGCCGGGGTGACGGCCGGGTCGTGGGTGGTCTCCTGCGGACCGGGCTGCAGAAACTCCGGTCGCTGCGAGGGCGGGCGCGGCTGCTGGGCAGCACGGGCGCGGTCGGCGTCGTAGGCCGCCTGCAACCGCTTGTTGACCGCCTCCGGTGTCGGCGCGATCCGCGGCTGAGCGGGCCACGGTGGATCGGCAGCAGCACCGCCGCGGCCCCCGCCGCCCTTACCGCCTTTTCCGCCACCGGCGACCGCTCCGGCCTTGCCCAGCCCGCCAGACTTCCCGGCGACCATCCCGAACGTCTTCGCCGCGATGTACGCCTTCGCGAGCCCGCCGAGGAAGGAACGGCCGTGGCCGATCTTGGTGGCCGAGAGGAACCAGAACGGAATCTTGAACAAGATGTAGAACAGCGCGATCGCGGCGATGAGCATGCCGAGCGCGGACAACGTCGAGCCGAACAGATGCACCCCGCCGGCCAGGAAAGTCCGCACGGCGGTGATCAGCACCAGTGACTGGGCAACCTGGATCGCCAACGTCGCCCCGAGCGCCTTCCACCACCACCGGGCGATGCCATCGGTGTGGGGCAGGCAATGACACATCAGAAACAGCGGCCCGGTGACGATCAAGATCAACGTGATGACCACGCGGACGACGTAGACGATCAGCAGCGCGATCCCGACGACCACGAGCACCAACGCCAGCAGGATCATGAAGAACCCGCCGGAGACCGCGCCCTCGACCGCGTCCTTGAGCGTCGACCCGAGCGACGGCGGATTCACCCCGTCGCCGAGCACTGCGGCGGACAGCGCGTTGGCCAGCCGGATGAACTTCTCGGCGAAGAACAACGACAGCGCGGAGGCGAGGAATCCGATCGGAATCCGCGGGCCGATCTCCTTGATCGAGTACCGGGCCTGCACCGTCTCGTGGGACATCACCACGATCCCGGCGACGAGGATCAGCATCCCGTAGCACGCCAGCACGATCTGCCACGAGTTGTCCCACAGCTCACCGATGCCGGGAAGCTGATCCAGCGTCGGCGTGGTCAGCGCGGTGTGGCCGAGCAGCTCCAGGATCGGCGACAGCGCGGCATTGACCAGATCCTTGAACACACCGTTGATCGCCTTGGCGATGCAGCCGGTGATGTTGGTCAGGCCGCAGTCCGGATCACCGTTTCCCGTGCTGGGGCCACCCGGCTGCGGACTCGTGCTCGGTGTCGGGGTGGGCTGCGGGATGCAGTCCTCACCCGTGCACGGCGGGTTCGCAGTCGTGCTCGGCGCGGTGGTCGGGCCACCGGGTGTGCACCCGATCTGGCCGGGGAAGCAACTCGTCGGCGGCGGCAGCTCGGTGATCGGCGGCAGCGGCGTCGCCGGTGCCGACGGGCGCGGCGAGCCGGTCGGAAAGTGACACGTGGGGTCCGGCGAGTTCGGGGCACACGTGTCGCTGGGGTTGGGCGGCAGCGGCAGCGGCGGCGGCTGCTGCGCCGCGGGCTGCGCCAGCGCCGCCTGCTGCGTACCGGGTGCCTGGGGCGCGCCGGGCGAGGCCCACGCACCGACAGCCAGCACCCCGCCGAGCACCACGGTCAGACCCAGCGCCAGCAGCCACACCAGCCGCCGCCGGGAGCTACGGCCAGTGCGCTGCGAGGTGGGCGGGGCGAGCAGGACCCGCTCCCGGCGAGCCGGGTCCGCCGGGCGTGCGCCGGTGCCGGGCTCGCCGCGATCGGGCTCGGGCACGCGGGAGTGTCGGGTCGCGGTCATGGCCTCAGGCCCCGACAATCCCGCGCAGGATTTCCACCACGAGCGGCGCCAGCGCCGCCAGCCCGTAGCCCCACCCGGCGCTCTTGAACGACTGCTTGGCCTTCTCCACTTCCCCGGGGTCACCCCCGGCCATCAGGTACCGGACGCCGCCGACGGTGAGGAACACCGTCGCCAGCCCGGCGAGGATGCCGACCAGCCAATTGCGGATGTTGTCGAAGACCTGGCCGACGCTGCTCGCGATCGCGAGCACCTGTGTCGAGGCCTGCGCCGCATCCGCGGTGAGCGAGCTGAGCAGGACCGCGCCGAGTACCGCGAAGGCCACCGAGCGCGTCACCGCGCGGCGCGCCGGTCGCGCCGCAGAGGTCCGATGACGTGGACCTGAGGCGTTCGTGTGTGCCGTCGGCCGCGAGTGGCTGACGACGCCCGCGTGGGGCCGGTTCTGATCGGATGCGCTCGACGCGGGCGAGCGCGGCGGCGCGGTGGTGTGCTGGGTCTGGGGATGGGGTGTCACGCGCATCGGCGCACCTCCGAAGTCGGCTCGTGCTCGGCGGTACGCGGAGAGCCGGGTGGGGTCTCCCCGCACCCCAAGAAGCCGGATTTCGGGTCGTTTTTCGACACCGCCCGTGACGATTTTTTGGAAGTGGTCGGCCAGCCGTTGCGCAGACGACCGCTTACAGCACGTGATACAGGTGGGTCTTCCTCGGCGGGAGCGTCCGGCGAGTCGGAGACCAGAGCGGCGACCGCTGCGTCGGCGACGGGGTCTTCGGAGTCGGTGTCGGCGAGCTGATCGCGCAGCCAGGTGACGAGTCGGTCTTCGGCTCGATCACGGGCCTTGAACGCGGTCTTGAGCGCGGTGCCGTGGGCTTGCGCCCAGTCGGTCACCGACGTTTCGCCGAGCCGGGTCGCCGAGATCAGGTCCGCTTCGGCGGGGGTGAGAATCTGCTCACCGACCGCCCGCGCCAGCACCAAGTCGGGGTGCCCGTACGGCGGGCGCGGCGCCGCGGAGTGATATCCCGAGCCTGCCGGCAGCGGAGCGTCCAGAGACGCTTCCAGCGCCGCTTGCCCGGCACGGCGAGCGGCGAAGTGCAGCCTGGCGATAATGCCCGGATCGGTCAGATCCACCGTCGCCAACGCTTGGACGAATCCGGCGAGTACGGCCGCGTGGACATCTGCGCGATCGAGCGGATACCGCGCCGCCAGCCACCGGGAACTCGAGGCCAGCGACGGCAGTGCCATCCCGACGCACGCGACTGTCCACGCGCCCCCGTGAGCGCGGGACCGCAGCACCAAATGCGCCCACACGTCGTCTTGGGTGCGATGCGGGCACTGCTTGCTCATCACTCGGTCCCGCAGCTCGTCCAGCGGCACCGCGCGCCGCGGCAAACCGGCGAACCGGGCCCCGTCCACGGCCATCGGCTTCGGCCCGGTGACCAGCCACCCGAAGGCGTCGCGCGCGGTGTCCAGCGGCAACCATTCGTGCCCCTCGTGATCGGGCCGGATAGGTGCGGACACAATCTCGTCGTTCGTCATTGATGTGCTCCTGACTGGAGTTGGTGAATCAGCTCCGTCAGGACGCCAGGGCGGCGACAAGAAAAGAACAAGAAAAGAACAAGGATGATCTTCTTAGTAGGTGGACTTGGCTACTAAAACCGAAGTCTTGAAGGATTCAGAAACCCCGCTCGGGACAGTCTGCCCCGGCGGCGTCCAGGATCGCCTTAGTAGCGCGTGAACTGGTCTTTTAAGCGATCCTTAGTAGGCAGTCGGCGGTCCGTCGTGGTGGCCCACGGCGACTCCGGCCGAGCGTCTTTTGATTCGGGCCAGAAATTCTTCTTGACCCGAGCCCGGGTGACTCGACAGCAGGCCAATCCGCGCCGTGTCGCACTCGAATTCCTCCGCATTCTGGGAAAGTGTCGATGTATTCGGACTAGCGCCTGACTGCGTGGGGCGCTGGGCTTCGGGAGTTCGCAAAAAACTTGGGCGAGCGGTGTCGAAAAACGGCCTCAAAACCGGCTTCTTGGGGTGACTTGGCAGACCACGCCGACCACACCGCGAGGAAGGCCACCGATGACTTCAACACCGCATCCCGAGCCCGGACGCCGTCACCGCCGCTTGCCACATCGCGACACGGCGAGCCTCCGCCGTGGCCGGCACCGCGCGCCACGGACCACACCTGCTGCCGCAGCGGCCCGGCGTCCGCGTCCGGCGACGTTCTGGTCGTTCGCCGACGCGGAGATGCTGCCCGGTACCGCACTGCTTCCCGGCTGGCTCGGACGCACGATCGTCACCCTCGTGACGACCTACACCCGCCCCGGCGACCGCGTCCTTCTGCTCACCCCGCCGCCCTCCCCGCGCGCTCTTCAGCACGCGGTCGGCAACGCCCGCAGCGCCGAGGGGTACGCCGGTCTCGCCGAGGCGGTCTGGACCGTCGCTCGGCTCGGTCGTGGCGCCGACACCGCGACCGCAGCACCCGCCCCCGACTACCCGGCCGAGCACACCGACTCACCCCGTCGCTGCGGAGCCGAGTGGGGGTCGCGACCCCCACTCGGTCGGCTCGGGCTGCACCCGGTGCCCGGACCGCACCCCGACTCCGCGCGCCCTCGGTATCGCGACGGAGACGGACCGCGCGGTGGCTTCGACCTGATCATCACCGCGCTCGATCCGCACGCGACCGACTGGCTCGCACGCACCGACTGGGACGCCCTGCTCACCCCGCGCGGCCTCCTCGCGACAGTCACACACAGTGATAACCGCGATGGTTGGCTGCGCGATCCGCACGCGACTTTGCTGAACACACTGGGTAGTCAGGGGTTGCGGTGTCTCGATCACATCGCCGTGCTCACCGCGCCCGTACCGGACACGCCGGACTGCCTCACAACCGCCGACCGGATGGGCACCGCGGTTCCTGCGCCGGACGTCTCGCCGCGCGCGGTCGACGCTGCGGCGCCGCCGCTGCGCGCGGTGCACCACGACCTCGTTCTGCTCGGGAGGATGGCGCCGGACGCGACGGACGACGGTGCCCTCGACGAGAAGGAGACCTCGGATGTCTAAGCGCACCGGCACGCGGCTCCCCCACCCGGCGGGGGAGCGGTCGGAAGGCCCGGTTGTGGCGTCGGTTTGGCCCACCGGGACCGACAGTCTGACCGACCAGCTGAACGAGGGCGGCTACCACGACGCCACCGGCGCCGACCCCGCCCTGATGGCCCCGGCGATCGCCCGCTACGCCATCGCGGCGCTGACCCGGCCCGGTGATGTCGTGCTCGATCCCGACTGCGGAGCGGGCACCACGATCGTCGAAGCGCTCCGGGCCGGGCGGCACGCGATCGGGTTGACCGGGCAGCGCCGGTGGTGGCGCCTGGCGCGCACCAACGTGACCGCCACGAAGGCGCGCGGGGTGTTCGTCGACGGCATGGTCCTCATCCTCGACCGACGCCCCGGAACGGCCGTCGCCGCAGCCACGGCCGGGCTGACCGGGCGGATCGATCTCCTCCTGACGACCCTGCGACCCGGTCCGGTCGGCGACCTCGATGGTGCGCTGGAGCGGTTGCACGGGCTGCTGGCGCAGTACCGGCCGCTGCTGCGTCCGGGCGGGCACGTGGTCATCACCAGCGCCCCACAGCGCCACCCCGTGCGGCACGACCTGATCGACGTCCCCAGCCGGATCGCGGCGCTCGCCACCGCGGCCGGGCTGGCACCGGTCGCTCGGTGTGCGGCGCTGACCGCCACGGTGCGACGAGGCCGCACGTACACCCGCGCGTCGCTGGCCCAGCGCCGCGCCGCCGCCCGATCCGAACGCGCGCTCGGGCATCCGGTCGCGCTGCCCGCACACCACACCGCGCTCGTGCTCCGGGCCGATCCCGACGCCGCCGATCCGGCCCTGAACCAGTCCCTCCCGGCGCTGCCTGCAGCGCCGCGACCACACCGCCCCGGGCGCGGAACACGGCCCGATTCGACCGCCGCCTGAGTGCGCGCCGCTGCACCGAGCACCCGTCGGTGCCCCGCTCGTGAGTGAGCCGACGTGCCGCGGCTCGCGACCTCAACTCATCTTGCCGAAGGAGCGAATCTCATGGACATCACCCCGCAACCGGGTCGCCGCCCGCGCCGGGTCTCGCCCCGGATCAATCCTCTGTTCTACCCGTTCGTCAGCTATCGCACGCGCAGGCCTGAGTCACCCACCGGTTGGCGCAGGCTGCGCGAAGCCCTCACGGGATACCCACTGGCTCGGTATGAGGACGATGACCGGCGCGAGTCGGCCGATCTGGGCGTCTACCTGTATCAGGTGGAGCTGACCAGGCGGTCGCAGCTGGCGCTGTGGCAGCGCACCCGCGATGGCTGGTGGCTGGGCCCCGCGCCGTACGGCTACGCCCTGGAACATCACTGGGTGGAGCCGGAGTCCGCTCGTGCGGGGTGGCGGCACCGGCTGGTCGTTGACGCGCTGCGTGCGCCGGTCGTGTCGCTGATCTTCGCCTGGTCGGTGCACGAGAACCTCAGCGACCGCGCCATCGCCCGGCGCCTGACCGAACAGCGGCATCCCCGCCCGGTCGATCCCGTGTCCGGCCGAGCGCGCGCGTGGAGCCGCGCGGTGGTGCGCACCATCCTGGCCAACCCCGTCTACCTCGGCTACGTCGTGCGTGATCGCACGCTGCGCGGAGTCGACCAGCCGCCGGAAAACTGGACGTGGTCACGTCAGCGCAGCCACCGGGCGCTGATCGAACCCGCCCTGTTCTGGACGGTCCACAACCGCCGAGCCCGCTGGGTCTCACCGACCCCGGACACCGACACCACCGGACTCACCGACCAGAGCCGGGAGGCGGCATGACCCAGCATCCGACGAGCACCGTCCACTACCGCGACGAGACGGTCACGCTCTACACCGGCGACGCCACCGCCACCCTCGCCGGCCTGCCGGAGAAGTCCGTGGACTGCGTGGTCACCAGCCCGCCGTACTGGGGACTGCGCGACTACGGGACCGGAACCTGGGTCGGCGGCGATCCCGACTGCGCCCACCTGGCCGCGACCGGACGCGGCGGCAACATTCCCCAGTCCAAACACCCCGGTCTTGCCTATCCCGCGTCCGCGGCGCATCGCGGTGGCGTGCCGCAGCGCTGCCGCCGGTGCGGCGCCCGCCGCGAGGACGACCAGCACGGCCTAGAGGCGACCCCGCAGGACTACGTCGACCGGCTCCGGGAGGTCTTCGCCCAGCTGCACCGTGTCCTGGCAGACACCGGCACGGTGTGGCTGAACCTGGGCGACTCCTACTCCGCCGAACCGCCGGGCCGCGCCGGGGACGCGATGCGGACAAGCACCCTGTCCGGACGTAGCGCGGCAGCGCCGCTGCGGGAATCAGTGCGCCAGGCCGGGGTGGCACGTACACGGAGCCTGCCGCGGAAGAACTTAGTTGGGATGCCGTGGCGGGTCGCGTTCGCGCTGCAGGCCGATGGCTGGATTCTGCGCAACGCGATCGTGTGGCACAAACCCAACGCCATGCCCGAGTCCGTGCGCGACCGGGTCTCGAACCGGTACGAGATGCTGTTCCTCCTGACCAAACAGCAGAAGTACTTCTTCGACCTCGACCCGATCCGCGAACCACTCACCCGTCCCGAGGCGGTCGGGGAGGGCATCGTGATCGGCGGCGCGAACAAGGGCCACCACGGCGGGATCGACGCGACCGCGCGCCGCCGCGGACACAGCGTGTACGGCAAATACCGGGACACAGATCCGTTCGCCGGGAAAGCCCACGGCGATGCGATGCGCCCGACCGGAGCGCGGCACGCCGCCGCGCATGCTCGGGGCAAGAATCCCGGTGACGTCTGGTCGATCACCACCCGCCCGTTGCGGGAGGCGCACTTCGCCGCGTTCCCGGTCGACATCCCGCTGCGCTGTATCGCCGCCGGATGCCCCGACGGCGGTGTGGTGCTCGACCCGTTCAGCGGCGCCGCCACCACCGGCCTGGCCGCGCGCCAGCTCGGCCGCTCTTATGTCGGCATCGACCTCAATCGCGAGTTTCACGACATCGGCCTGCGCCGTCTCGGCTTGTCCGCCCAGGACACCGGGAGGGCCGCGTGACCGCCTTCGCTGCACACTCCCGTGAGGACGACGCTGTCACGCTGGTGACCGCCGACGCGGAAGCCGGAATCCAGAACCTGCCCGAGGACTCGGTGGACTGTCTGGTCACCAGCCCGCCCTACTGGCGGCTGCGCGACTACGCCCCCGACCGCTGGACCGGCGGCCGGCCCGGCTGCCGCCACCGCCCGGCCAGCCTCCGCGACGCGGGTGCCGGGCGGTGGCGGTGCCGAGACTGCGGGGCACGGCGCGAGCACCCGCAGATCGGGCTGGAACCGACCGCGGACGACTACATCGAGACCCTGCGCGCGATGTTCGCCGCGGCCCGGCGGGTGCTCACCCCGCGGGCCACGGTGTGGCTCAACCTCGGTGACAGCTACTCCACCAACTCCGACGGCTACTGGTGCACGACCCCAGGGCAAGCTCGGCAACCGCGCTACCGGCCACGAGCGGACATGCCGCACAAGAACCTGCTCGGCATGCCGTGGCGGCTTGCCTTCGCGCTGCAGGACGACGGGTGGATCTTGCGGTCGGCGATCGTCTGGCACAAGCCCCACGCCACCCCCACCCCGATCTCCGATCGGCTCGCGACCCGCCACGAGATGCTCTTCCTGTTCGTCACACAGCCGGACTACTACTTCGACCTCGATGCGATCCGGCAGCCCTACACCGGCGACCGTGCCCTGTCCCGCCGCGCCCACTACGGCGGCACGAAGCCGAATACCGCCCGCGGCACCTGGCCCCGCACACCCGCCGACGGACAGCGGGGTCGCAATCCCGGCAACGTGTGGACCATCCCGCCCGACCGCACCCGTTCCGGGCATCCGGCGCCGTCGCCGGTGGAGATCCCGCGGCGCTGCATCGCGGCCGGATGCCCGCCCGGCGGTCACGTCCTCGACCCGTTCAGCGGCGGCGGAACCACCGGCGTCGCCGCTCGCGCGCTCGGCCGGCGTTTCACCGGCATCGACACCAACGCCGCCTACCACGACCTCGCACGCCGGCGCATCATCGCTGCCGGCCCGGACGTAGGAGGGCCGCAATGACCGACGACACCACCTTCGTCGAACCGGAGATCATCCACGGCGACGCCCGTGACCTTCCGGTCCCGGACGCCAGTGTCGATCTGGTGGTCACCAGCCCTCCCTACTTCGGGCTGCGGACCTACCGCGATAGCAACACCGCCTACCGGGGCCAGCTCGGCGCCGAAGACACCCCGGGCGCCTATCTCGAGAACCTGATCACCTGCACCCGCGAGATGATCCGCGTCCTCAAACCGTCCGGGTCGATCTTCATCAACCTCGGCGACAAATACTCCGGCCACACCAACGGCAGCGGCACAGGCCGCGCGTTGAGCGGAACCCCGGCGAAGTCGCTGATCGGCCTGCCCTGGCGCTACGCCCTGCGCTGCATCGACGAACTCGGACTGATCCTGCGCGCCGAGATCATCTGGTCCAAACCCCACGGACTGCCCGAGTCCGTGCGCGACCGGGTCCGCCGCAGCCACGAAACCTGGTTCCACTTCACGCTCAATCCGCGCTACTACAGCGCCCTCGACACCATCAGGCTCCCGCACTCCGCGGCGAGTCTCGCTCGTGTAGCACCGCACCGATCCGATCCTGGCCGCGCGGCACGCGACGGCCGGTACTACCCAGGCGCAGAACAGCAGACCCTGAAACGACGGCAGATGTTGCACCCGCACGGCCGCCTGCCCGGATCCGTATGGGAGATCGCACCCCAGCCACTGCGGGTGCCCCCGCACTTGGACGTCGCGCACTATGCGTCGTTTCCTGTGGAATGGCCTCGGCGACTCGTCCTCGGGTGGTCGCCACGACGCGTCTGTACAGCGTGCGGGCATGGCCGCCGCCGAGTTCCGGTCGCCTTCGGCCTCGACACCTCCCGGCCGCAGACGAGGCGTGCGCTGGAACTGGTGCGCGAGCACGGCCTGACCGAGGCTCACCTGTCCGCGCTGCGAGCCGCGGGACTGAACGACACGCCCCGTGCCATCGACACCCAGGGCCGTCCGGGCGGGCATGAGCATCCCGATGAACAGCTCGTCGCCGAGGCGCGCGCGGCGCTGGGCGGCTACGCCCGCGAGTTCCTGCTGTCGCGGGCCACCGAGTTCGCCGACGCCTGCGACTGCGCCGACACGAGCGCGCCCAGCGTTCCCGGTGTAGTGCTCGATCCCTTTGGCGGCACCGGAACCACCGCGCTGGCCGCCGCCGTACACGGCCGACGAGCCATCTCGCTGGATGCCAGCCGCGACTACTGCCGCCTCGCCACCTGGCGCGTTCGCAACCCCCGCCAGCAAGCACGAGCCCGCGACACCCACCAGGCCCCGGAACCGGTTCCGCGCGCCGCGTGACACCCGTGCCGATGTGACGTGGACGACAGGAGGGGCCCACTCGTTCGGGGCCTCCGTTTTTCACCGATCGACGCTACGATCCCAGGCCCGCACCACCCAGCAGGACGCTCTGACCAGCTGGTTTGCGCTGAACGACAGGTGCTTGCGCGTGGCGCGGGACGAGGAGACCAGGAGGCACGATCCCCATGTCCGCCCCAGTAGCGACTACGGCCACCGACGGGATCACCGCCGCGCCCGAGCCGATCAGGGCGGCGTTCTACGGCCGCAAGAACAGGACCGACACGATCGCCCTGCGCCTCCTGCGCCAGCAGTACTCGCTGTGCGAGCAGGTGTTTCGTCCCCGCGTGGTGATCACCCACTGCTTCTACGACCTGCCCGCCGAGGTGGACCCGGTGCTGCTACACGATGCGGGACTACCCCGAAGCGACGGCGGGTGGCGCGAGCTGGCCGCGTCTCTGTCCACCCCGGAACCGGGCTACGACCTGATCGTCTGCGAGAAGGCGGAGCGGCTGTCGCGCGATCCGTTCGAGATTCTGGATCGCGAACGCCTCGCCGCGCAGCACTGCGTCCCGATCGCCTACGCGACCGAGCCCTGGAACCCTGTCCTGGACATGCTGCCGCAGGCACGTGCGCTCACCACGCTGATTCGCCGCCGCGTCCTGGGCTCCAGCTACTTCACGATCGAAAACCTGTACATGAGCGGACAAGGGGGTGTGAGCGTTGGCAGGGGAACACGAGCGCCGCGACGACGCCACCGGACGTCTGGCTCCTGACGAGCCACCGGAACTGGTCGCCGAAATCCGGACTGTGGAAGGAATCGAGGCTCAGCGACTTGCCGCAGAACAAGCACGAGTGTTGTGGGAGGTGACGCAATGGCAGGCCCGGAACAGGTCCGCGCATGGGCTGGACAACGCAGCGTAGGACGCGCGCGAAGCCCCTACAGCGCGGCGGCAGCGGACGGTGAGCCGATCGCCGCGGCTCAGCCGACTCTGCTGCGGTTCGCGTGGCTGGGCCGAGTGTCCACTCGCGACATGCAAGACCCCACACTGTCTTTGCCGCGCCAGCTCGGTTCGTCGCAGCGCGCGCTGCCCGAGGACGGACTGATCGTCGCGCACTTCTACGACGTCGAATCCGGGCGCATGGACCTCGAAGCGCGTGGCGGCGGGCACGCGCATGAACAGTTCGACATTCCGATCACTCGTGACGGCGGCATCCAAGACCTGCTCGCCGAGGCCGAACGTCCCGATCGGCGATTCGACTACGTCATCTGCGAGTCCATCGAACGGACCGCCCGGCACATGTACTACGGCACCACCATCGAGCACCGCCTGGAGCGTGCCGGGGTGCGTCTGCTCGCGGCCGATGAGCCCTTCCAACTGGCCACAGTGGACGGTCGCAAGCCGAAGGTCGCTACGTCGTTGCTGACCCGCCGGGTCAAGCAGAGTATTTCCGAGTTCTATGTCGTCGACATGCTGGAGAAGTCCTGGGACGGCTTCGCGATCCACACCGAGGCGGGATACAACGTCGGGAAACCGTGCTACGGCTACCGCGCCCGGCACGTCCCGCACCCGGTCCCCGCCAAGCGGGCCAAGGGCGTCAAGAAGACGTTCCTCGACCTCGACCCCGCGCAGGCACCCGCCGTCCGCATGGCATACCACTGGCGCATCACCGAACGCCTCGGCTACCAGGCCATCGCGGACCGGCTCAACCTCGATCCCGCGACCTATCCACCGCCGGTGCCCGTCGACCCGAAGCGCTCCGTCGGCCGCTGGACCTATTCGAACGTGCGCGACATCCTCACTAACCCCAAGTACACCGGGCACATGGTGTGGAACCGCAAGGGCCGCAAGTCCCGCGGCAACCGCGCCAACCCCATCGAGGAATGGATCTGGTCCGCGCAACCGGTTCACGAACCGCTCGTCAGTTTGGAGGACTGGCTCAAAGCCCAGGACATCAGCGGACACCGCTTCGGTTCCCGCAGCACCAGCAACACCAACGTCAAGCATCCCCAGACCAAACGCTCGTACCTGCTGCGCACCTACCTGTTCCACGGTGACTGCGGCCGGCGTATGAACGGCAAGACCCGCCGTGGCCACGCCTACTACGTGTGCGAACCGAAGAAGGGATACGTCCCCGACGGCCATCCCACCGCCGGGAGCTTCTGGATTCGCGAAGACGCGATCATCGACAAGCTCAACGAGTTCCTCTCCACCCACATCTTCGGCACCTACCGCCGCAACCTGCTCGACAGCACGGTCCGAGACCTCGGTGCCGCCGCCCAACGGGAGCGAGACCAACGCATCGCCGCCTTGCGACGCGAGATCGACGACACCACCCGAATGATCAAGAACCTCGTCCGCAACTTCTCCCGTGTCGACACACCGACCGAGGACTTCGTCCGCGACATCAACGAGGAACGCGCCGAACTTCACCAGCGCAAGTCCCAACTTGAAGCCCAGCTCGCCGAAGCCGAGGAGGCCAACCAACAGGCACCCAATCCCGACCTGCTCGACACCCTGCCCATGGGCGAGGTCCGGATCGAGGAACTACCCGAAGACATCGCGCGACGGCTGTTCGAAGCCCTCCGGCTCGAACTCCATTACTACAAGGACACCAATCAGGTCAAGTGCACGGTCACCCTGGCCGGAACAACACTGCCAGCGACGCGGCACGCCGCCCACGAGGCCGTCATCCTGCCGTTCGACCGAGAGCAGCGACTCAACCAGCGCAAACACGACAACGAGAACAAGGAGGGTGCCATGGCTAGCACCTCTCCCGTTCCCATCCTTGGAGTGCCCCCGGCAGGATTCGAACCTGCGACACCGGCTTTAGGAGAGCCGTGCTCTATCCCCTGAGCTACGAGGGCAGTCGCGTGCTGCTGCCTACATCCTAGCGGTGGCCGGAGGCGGGGCTTCGGGCGGTGAAGTCAGGTACGCCAGTGCCATTTCCGCTGCCTCCTCCAGCCACGCCGCCCATGACCGGCCGTCTGGCCAGAATCGGCAGGTCGCGGCGCGGTGGACGCAGGCTCCGATGATCGTTCGGGCGGCCATTTTCGCCGCGTCGGCCTCGGCGGAGGAGAGTGGCAAGGCTTCCAGCAGGGCGTCCTGGATCGCGGACAGGGCGGCCAGGCCGCGGTCTCGGCCTTCGGAGCGTTGGGCGTCCAGGAGTTCCGGGAAGATTCGGTCGTGTTCCTGGAACGTCTGCGCCAGCGCGGTCACGAAGGCGCGGAAGGTCGAGCGGAGGTCGGGCGGCGCGGAGCGGAGGGCGTCTCGGACGCTCGTCTCCAGCTCGGTCAGCAGCTGATCCTTGACGGCGTGCAGCAGCTGATCTTTGCCGTCGAAGCGGCGGTAGATCGTGCCTACCGACATCCCCGCCTGCGAAGCGACCGCGGCGACAGTGAAGGCCTCCAGGCCCTGCTCGGCCAGGACGTGTTCAGCGGCGGCCAGCACTTTTTGCAGCGAAGCTCGGCTTCGCGCTTGCTGCGGCGGGCGGAAGCCCTCGCTGATCTGACTCACCTGGCGAACCTTACCTGGCCATCCAGTAGATGCGAATGGTAATTTCCATTCACATCTAGGGAGGGTCCATGGTCAGCATCGAGGTGCGCAACGCCTACGTCGACTTTCCGATCTTCGACGCCAAGACCCGGTCGTTGAAGAAGCGCGTGCTCGGGAAGGTCGGCGGGAGGATCGCCAGCGGGGCGAAGGTGCCGGTGATCGAGGCGTTGCGGGACGTGTCGTTCCGGCTCGGCGAGGGCGATCGGGTCGGGCTGGTGGGGCACAACGGGGCCGGGAAGTCCACGTTGCTGCGGTTGCTGTCCGGGATTTACGAGCCGACGCGCGGCGGCCGGCGGGTCGTGGGGCGGGTCGCGCCGGTGTTCGATCTTGGGGTTGGGCTCGATCCGGAGGTGTCCGGGCGCGAGAACATCCTGGTCCAAGGGCTGTTTCTCGGGATGAGCCGCAAGCAGATGGCGAAGCGGGTCGAGGAGATCGCGGAGTTCACTGAGCTTGGCGACTATCTGCAGCTGCCGTTGCGCACTTACTCGGCCGGAATGCGCGTGCGGCTCGCGCTGGGCGTGGTGACCACGATCGATCCGGAGATTCTGCTGCTCGACGAGGGGCTTGGCGCGGTCGACGCGGCGTTTCTCGCCAAGGCGCGCGATCGGCTCAAAGACCTGGTGAAACGGTCGGGGATTCTGGTGTTCGCGAATCATTCCGACGAACTGCTCGCCGAGTTTTGCGATACGGCGCTGTGGATGGACGAAGGACAGGTGAGGCAGCACGGGCCGTTGTCCGAAGTGCTCGACGCCTACAGCGGAAGGGCTACTCGAAGCACTGCCGGTGCGCCGTAGCGAACTCGCGGAAGCTTCGCGGCCGCTGGCCGGTGACGTCTTCGACCGTGGACGTCACGGTTTCCGCGCCGCCGTCCAGGTACGTATTGCATACCTCAACCAGTGCTTTGGCGTGGAACAACGACATTCCGGCTTCCGCCAAGGCGGAAAGGGCTTGTTCGTTCGACATTCCGCGGTACTCGATCGGCCGGCCGAGCACTTCGGAGAGCACTGCCGCGGCCTCGTCGTAGGTCAGTGCCTCAGGGCCGGTGAGCGCGTAGGCCTTGCCCTCATGTCCGTCCTCGGTCAGCGCCCGAAACGCCACGCGGGCAATGTCTTCGGCGTCCACGAAGGCGATGCGTGCACGGATCAGCGGACTGGCGAAGAAATTCCCGGACCGGATGGTTCCGGCCCAGTTTCCCGAGAACGCCTGCAGGTAAAAGTTCGCCCGGAGAAACGTCCAGGACAGCGGCGACGTCTCCAGCATCCGTTCGACCGGACGGTGCAGCCGGGCGATCGGGGTCAGTTCCTCGTCCGCCCGCCACAGCGACTGTTTCACCACGTGCGAGACCCCGGCGGACACGGCTTCTTCGACCACATTGGACTCGTTGCCGGTCTGCCCGGGGCTCATCGCGCCCAGCAGGAACACCTTCGACACCCCGGCCAGCGCGGGCTGCACGGTAGCCGGATCGGACATTTCGACAGTGACCGCGTCAATTCCGCCGTCGGCGGCTTTCCTTGCCTTCTCCGGGGAATGGTAGGCGGCGCGGAACGGCACCTCGGCCGCGCGCAGCTGCGCGACCAGCGCCGATCCCACGTTGCCGCTCGCACCCGTCACCAGGATCATGCGCTCCGCCTTCGCGCGTGGAGGGAATCACGTTCGCGTGTAGGCGATTCAGTGTAGTGGATCAGCGACCGGCTATCCGGCGTTCGAAGCTGCCTGAGCCCGGCGCTGCGCCAGCTCCTCGACCGCCGACGGCAAAGTCGTCTCGAAGTCGATGAGTTTCGCCCAGGTCGGGGTGACGACGATGCGGACCATGCCGTCGACGTACAGCGAGCGGATCTCGGCCTCCCATTCGACGCGCTGTTCGGCCGTCATCTCGTAGGAACCGTTCATTTCGAGGTACTCCTCCGGGATCCCGTCGACGTAGTCCAGTTCGGCGCGGCCGCGGATGAGCAGGATCTTCGGCGGGTGCGCCTCGGTGTCGACGGTCAGGGCGACCATCGGGTTCGAGCGCAGCGCCGGCAGTTTCGGGGCGTTCTTGGTGGTGCACATGACGATCTCGGTGCCGTTCCAGCTGAACGCGATCGGAACGCTGCGCGGCGTGCCGTCCTTCGCGACGTAGGCAAGCCGGGTCAGGTCACGGGCAAGCAGCTCGCGGCTGAGCGGGCGGTTCAGAACCTCGGCGATTTCCTGCGGCTCCATGACTGTCTCCTTCTCGTTGTGCGGCCAGGTGCTGCGGGGACGGAGCCGCGAGGGCGTTCTCGACATTCCTTCAGCAGTGTCCTGGGTCACATTGATGAATGCAACACTTGTACAAGTGCTTGACAGTTGTTCGGCGGCTCGCGTTGAATGATTCACGGGTTAACTCTGCGTCAGATTGCCTCTCAGCATGCTCACAGCGAGTGTGCAGAACAGTGGAAACTATGAAGCCCCAGCACCGGAAGGCCTGATGACCGACCCCTACGGCAGACGTGTCACCGCAACCCGAGGTGCCGCCGCACGCGGTGTCGCTGCCCGTGCCGCGGCACGGCGACGGCGGATCACCGGCCGGGTCGCGCTGGCCCTCGCGGCCGCGTTGACGCTCTCGCTGACCGGTTACGGCTGGGCGGCTTACCACGGCGTCGTGTCCGGGTTGCAGGTTTCCGATGTACTCGACGGAGAGTCGACCTCCAGCGGCGGTGACACCAACATCCTCATCATGGGGCTCGATTCGCGGCTCGACGAGAACGGCAACCCGCTGCCGAAGGACATCTACAACTCCCTGCACGCCGGGGATCAGCAGGACGGCGGCTACAACGCCAATGTGCTGATGCTGCTGCACATCCCCGGCAACGGCGGCAAAGCGACGTCGATCTCGATTCCGCGCGACGACTACGTTCCGCTGGCGGGCTGTCCGGACAACGTGTGCAAGGGCAAGATCAAACAGGCCTACGGGCTGGCGTTCGACGAAAAGGCCAAACAGCTCGTCTCGCAACATGTCACCGACAAATCCCAGCGCGAGCAGCAGGCTCGCGACGCGGGCCGCCGGGCGGAAATCGACACCGTGCGGAAATTCCTCGGCGACGTCCCGATCGACCACTTCGTCGAGGTCACCCTGGTGGCGTTCCTGGAGATCGCGCAGGTCGTCCAGCCGATCACGGTGTGTCTCAACGAGGACACCCAGGACAGCTACTCGGGCGCGAATTTCCATGCTGGACAGCAAGAGATCAGCGCCGAGCAGGCGGTCGAATTCGTCCGGCAGCGCCGCGACAACGTGCATCCGGCGCTCAATTTCACCGACCTCGACCGCGAACGCAGGCAGCAGGCGTTCATCGCTTCGCTCGCCTATCAGCTCAAACAGGGCGGGACCTTCACGAACCCGGCGAAACTGCAAGGAATCATGGACGTCGCGAAGAAGAACACCGCGATCGACAGTTCGCTGGACCTGCTCGCGCTCGCGAAACAGGCGTCCAGCCTCACCGGCGGGAATGTCAGCTTCGTGACCCTTCCGGTCGACCATTTCGGCAAGAGCCCGTCCGGCGAAGACGTCAATTTCGTGAACACCACGCAAATCCAGTCCTTGGTCGAGCAACTGCTCAGTGACGCTCCGGTGCCGACCCCGGCCGCGTACGTGACACCGATGACGCACGGCAGCAGCGTTCCCGCTCCCCCGCCAGCGCTCAGCGGAGGCGGAATCCCTTGCGTGAAATAACTTCAGCATCGCGAACACTCCGCGCGCCTTAATGTCCCGCCCGGACAACTAAGGCACAATCAGTCCGGCGCGTTCTTTCCCCGCGCCGAAAATCGGCGGACGGCGGTGCTCGGGTGGCTACGACACGGAACAGACGAAGCCGGGTTCCGGTCGCGATCGTCGGCTGGCTGTCCCGGCCGCTGGCGTCGTTCCACCTCGTGCTCGCACTGTGCGGTCTGCTCACGTTGCTCGGCGTCGTCATGGTGCTGTCGGCGTCTTCGGCGCAGCCGGGCGGGGTGTACAGCACGTTCCAGAAGCACGTCATCTTCGTCCTCATCGGACTGGTCGCGCTGTGGGCCGGGCTGCGGATTCCGTTGCGGCGGATCAGGTCTCTCTCGCCGATGCTGATGCTGGTCACGCTGGCGCTGCTCGCATTGGTGCTCACCCCGTTCGGCGCGAAGGTGAACGGGGCGCAACGGTGGTTCGCGCTCGGGCCGCTGACGTTGCAGCCGGTCGAGGTCGCGAAGGTCGCGTTGACCTTGTGGGGCGCGCACATTCTCGTCGTGAAGGCCCGGCTGCTGCATCACTGGCGGCATTTGCTCGTGCCGCTGGTGCCGGTCGCGCTGCTGATCTTCGCCCTGGTGATGGCGCAGCCGAACCTCAGCGGGACGATCTCCCTCGGCATCGTGCTGCTGTCGCTGCTGTGGTTTTCCGGCGCGCCGGGACGGCTGTTCGGCGCGCTGCTGGCCGGCGGCGTGGCCGGGTTTGTGGTGCTCGCACTGGTCGCGGACTACCGGCTCGCGCGCGTGCTTTCGTTCCTCTCCCCCGACGCGGACACCTCCGGCGCCGGGTATCAGGCGGTGCAGGCGCAGTACGCGCTCGCCGAGGGCGGGTTGTTCGGCGTCGGGCTCGGACAGGGCGCGTCGAAGTGGAAGTACCTGCCGAACGTGCAGAACGACTTCATTTTCGCGCTGATCGGCGAAGAACTCGGCTTCCTCGGCTGCGCGGTGGTGCTGCTGCTGTTCGGCGGGCTCGCGCTGGTCGGCCTCCGGATCGCGACCCGCAACCTCGACCCCTGGATCCGCATCGTCGCCGCGACGATCACCGTGCTGCTGGTGGCGCAGGCGGCGGTCAACATCGGGTACGTCGTGAACGCGCTGCCGGTCACCGGGGTGACGCTGCCGCTGGTGTCGTACGGCGGGACGTCGCTGATCGTGACGATGTTCCTGTTCGGCGTGCTCGCCAGCTGCGCCCGGCACGAACCGGCGGCGGCAGCGGACCTGAATCATCTGGGGCCGGGCAAGATCGGGCGGGTTCTCCGGTTGCCGGTGCCGGAGCCGTATCGGCCGGTCCGGACCTCGGCGAAGCCGACTCGCGCACGACGTCCGGTGCGGCCTCGCTGACTCTTACACTGCGGTAGTGGAGAGCGGTGCTTGGGAGGTCGCGCGGCCCGGTCGCGCGGGTCCGTTCTCCCTGGGCGGATTCCGCCACCGGACCTGCGGGACGGTCGATCTGCGGGTGGTGCCGCATCCGGCGATCACGGTGGTGCTGGAGTTCGGCGACGGCAAACTCCTCGTGGACGACGGTGCTCAGCACGGCAGCTTCGTCGCTGGGCTCGCGCCGCGCGGGGTGCGGTTGCGAGGGGAAAACCTCGAATGCGTCGAAGTCCGGTTGCCGCCGTTGGCCGCCACCGGGTTGGGCGCGGGGCCCGCGGAGCTGGACCGGGCGGTCGGGCTGGGCGAGTTGTGGGGCCGGGACGCGGACCGGCTTCGGGACCAGCTGAGCGAAGCCGGTTCGTGGGACACCCGGTTCGCACTGGTGGAGGCCGCGTTCGCTCGTCGGTTCTCGGCGGTTCCGGCAACGGATCCAGAGGTTGCCTTGGCCTGGCGGCGGATCGTCCAGAGCCGCGGCCGGGTGCGGGTCGAGTCGCTGGCGGCCGAATGCGGGTGGAGCAGGCGACGGTTGTGGGAACGGTTCCGGGCGCAGATCGGGTTGCCGCCGAAGCGAGCGGCGAATCTGGTGCGCTTCGACCACGCCGCGCGCCGCTTGGCGACCGGGGCCGGCGCGGCCGAGGTCGCGGCGGTGTGCGGATATACCGACCAGTCGCATCTGCACCGGGAGGTCGTGGCGTTCGCCGGGGTGACGCCGGGCCGGCTGGCCGTCGACGCCGGGTTCGCGGCGGATCGCAGCGCGTTCGCCTGAACATTTGTGCAATACCCGCCGACCCCGCTCGCGCCACACTGCGGACATGCCGAAATTGTCCACTGTGGAATTGCGGGGCGCGAAGACCTTGCTGACCGGAGCGACCGGCGGGATCGGCCGGACGCTCGCCCGCACGCTGGCCGCGCGCGGCGCCGACGTCCTGCTGACCGGCCGCCGGGCGGAGTTGCTCGAACCGCTGGCCGCGGAGGTGGGCGGTCGCGCGGTTCCGGCTGACCTCGCCGATCGGGGCGCGGTCGAGGAACTCCTTGCCGCTGCTGGGAGAATCGACATCGTCGTCGCGAACGCGGCCCTTCCCGCGACGGGGTTGCTGGCCGGCTATTCGCTCGACCAACTCGACCGAGCGCTGGAGGTCAACCTGCGTGCGCCGATCGTGATGGCGAAGCTGGCCGCCGAGCAGATGCTCGCCCGGCGGAGTGGCCACCTGGTCTTCATCTCGTCGCTGTCCGGGAAGACGGCGTCTGGACAGGCTTCGCTGTACAACGCGACGAAGTTCGGGCTGCGCGGGTTCGCTCTCGCGCTCCGCGAGGATCTGCGAGCGTTCAATGTCGGGGTGTCGTCGGTGTTTCCTGGCTACATCAGTGACGCGGGCATGTTCGCCGATTCGGGGGCGACGCTGCCATTCGGCGTGGGAACCCGGACTCCGGACGATGTCGCGCGGGCGACGGTGCGGGCGATCGAACGCAACCTCGCCGAGATTGACGTGGCTCCGTTCGGGTTGCGGCTGACGGCGTTGCTCGGCGGGATCGCGCCAGGGTTGGCCGCGGCTGTGCAACGTCGTCTTGGCGCGGAGGCGATTACCGAGCAGTTGGCGAAGGGGCAACGGGCGAAGCGTTAGAGCAGTGCTCGAAGGTGTGCGACCTCCGGCGCGGGCATCGAGCGGGCCAGGGGCCTACGCGGCATGGCCCTTTCTGGTCTTCATACCGGCCATCCTGCCAGCCCTCACCGTTTCGGCCAATGCCAAGCCGGCTGGTCGAGCCTCCCCTGCCCAGCCACCACCGTCGCGCCGAACTCCTTTTCCAGTTCCAGCACCGAAGCGTCCTCCAGGAACCGCACCAACAGCTGGGAATGCGACACCACCAGCAGCTGCGTCTTCTTCGCCGCGGCCATGATCAACGCGGCCAGGGCGGGCAGCAAATCCGGGTGCAGGCTGGTTTCCGGCTCGTTCAATACCAGCAGCTCCGGCGGTCGCGGACTGAGCAACGCCGCGGCCCAGAGGAGGTACCGCAGGGTGCCGTCGGAGAGTTCGGCCGCGCTCAGCGGGCGCAGCAGTCCGTGCTGGTGGAAGCGGAGGTCGAAGCGGCCGTCGGCGGTGGCCACTTCGACGGACGAGCCGGGGAAGGCGTCGTCGATCGCGGTGGCCAGCGCGTCGGCGTCGGCCGATTCCTGGATGGTGCGCAGGGCCGCGGCCAGGTCGCCGCCGTCGTGGTCCAGTGCCCAGGTGCGGGTGCCGATCCGGCTTTGCCTGGCGGGGGCGTCGGCGTCGGTGCGGAAGTGGTCGTAGAACCGCCACGCGCGGACTCGGTCGCGCACGATCAGCAGTTCCGGGCACAGCCGCGGGTCGGCGAATTCGCTCAGCATGCTGTCGGTGAGGGCGATCGAGTGGCCGCTTTCGGCCCAGCGGCCGGACTCGTCGCGGATGCGGACTCTGGTGCCGGAGCGGTCGGCCAGCAGCGCGGACGGACGCAATACCGGGCCGTGCCAGACGCATTCGCGTTTGTATTCCGGGTCGAGGTTGAAGGCCGTTTGGGTCGGCACCGGAAGGCCGAAGTCCAGCGCGTAGCCGAACTCGTCGCCGGAGTAGCCGAGTCGCAGGCCCACCGCTTTGGTCCGGCGCAACGGCTGCACCGGTGCCCGGCCTTCGCGGACGGCTCGGCTGATCGTCTCCGGACCAGCCCACAGCGTCGACGGCAGACCGCCTTCCCCGGCGAGTGCGGCGACCGCGCCGTTGCGTCCGGCGTCGGCGAGCAGCCGCAGCGCGCGGTACAGACTGGACTTTCCGGTGCCGTTGGCTCCGACGATCACGGTGAGCTGCGACAACGGCAACACCAGGTCACGCAGCGAGCGGTAGTTCTGGATGGCGAGGGTGGTCAGCACGCCGGCACCTCCGCGGGCAGGCCGAAGCGGGGGAACAACTCGGGTTCGAGGAACCAGGTGACGGTGCGGATTCGGTCGCCCCACGGCGCGAGGACGAGGATTCCGGCGGGATACGCCGCCGTTCCGCCGGGTTCGGTGAGGTAGCAGGCGAAGGCCGGATGGGTGTTGGCGCGCGTAGGGAGCAGGTGGAACCGCCGGGTGCCGCGCCAATCGCCGAACCTGGCGAGGAACGTGGCGACAGCTTCCCGGCCGACGTATTCATGCGGCGCGGGCGGCATGGCGAGCCAGCCGTCGTCGGTCAGGAGCGCGACGACGCCTTCGACGTCTCCCGCGCTGAACGCGTCCGCGAACCGTTGCGCGATTTCCCGTTCGCGGGGTGCTGGCGGGGCGGGTTCGACGGTCTGCCGCAGCTGGGCCCGCGCGCGTTGCAGAGCGCCTTTGACCGCGGTGGAACTGGTGTCCAGCAGGTCCGCGACCTCGGCGGTGGAGTAGTCGAGCACGTCCCGGAGCACGAGGACGGCGGCCTGGCGCGGCGGGAGTTTCTGCAGGGCCGCGACGAACGCCAGCTCGAAGGTTTCCTTGGCGCTGTATTTCGCGGCGGGATCGTCCGGCGCGGGCTGAAGCCACGTCACCTCGGTGCGACGGGTGGGCTCGGTCGGGGTGAACGGCGGCGAGGGCTCGGCTGGGATACGACGGCCCGCGTCGCGGAGAGCGTTCAGGCAGCGGTTCGTGGCGATCCGGTACAGCCAGGAACGCACTGAGGCGCGGCCGGCGTAGCCGTCCAGCCCGCGCCAGGCGGCGAGAAGCGTCTCTTGCAGCAGGTCTTCGGCGTCGATGAGCGAGCCGAGGATGCGGTAGCAGTGCACTTGCAGCTCGTGCCGATAGGGCTCGACCAGCTCGCTGAAGGCACGCGCGTCTCCGGCGCGTGCGCGTTCGAGGAGGTCCTGGCCCACCCGTCGCATCCTGCCATCGTTCCGTTCGCGGGGCGGTCGGTGTCTCTACTGGCGACCCCTGAGAAAGGTGAACCGATGAACCCTGTCGACGATCTGGCCGCCGTCCTCGATTCCACCTGCGAGCTGGTCGCTGGCATGTCTCGCTGGGATGCACCGACGCCGTGCCCGGAGTGGACTGTCCGCGAACTGGTGAACCATCTGGTCCTCGGGCACCGGCTGTTCACCGCCGTTCTGCGCGGCGAACCGGGCGGCGCGCTGGACCCGCACGCTTCCGACGTGCTCGGCGACGATCCGGTCGCCGCCTATCGGGACGCGGTTGCCGGTCTGCTCGCGGCGTTCCGGCAGCCGGGAGTGTTGGAGCGGGTTTTCGAGGTCCCAGCCGGGACGGTTCCGGGGATCGCCGCGGCGCATCTGAGGATCGTCGAGGAACTCGTGCACGGCTGGGACCTCGCTCGCGCCACGGGGCAGGAGCCGAAGTTCGAGGACGCTGTCGTGGAGCGGGAAATCGCGTTCAGTGCGGCGAAACTCGCTGACCTCCCGGCGGAGCGGAGCCCGTTCGCCCCGCCGGTGCCGGTCGCCGAGGACGCGCCGCCGCTGGATCGGCTGGTCGCGCTGCTCGGACGGTCTCCGAATCAAGCGACGCGGAATTCCAGCAGACCTCGTTGATCGGTCAACGGGGCCGCCGATTCCAGTATTAGGCCCGCGGAATCGGCGAGAGCACGGAATTCCTCGACGCGCCGCTCGCGCCCGCCGAAATGGACCAGCATGACCAGGTCCATTTCGGTGCGCGCGTGAATTCCGCTGACCGCTTCGATGGCGAGAATCCGGCCGGACCGGCCCGCCGCTTCCGCGCACCGCTCCAGGATCCGGCGGGCGTTGTCGTCGTCCCAGTTGTGCAGGATGTCGACCAGCACGTAAGCATCCGCGCCAGGTGGGAGCGGGTCGAAGAAGCTGCCGCCGCGCACCTCGACCCGGTTGGCGAAGCCGCGGGCGGCGAAGGCGGCGCGGGTCTGCATCGCGGTCGGTTCGAGGTCGATCAGGTGGGCGCGCAGCCGAGGATTTGCTTCGAGGATCGCGGCGAGCAAATCGCCTCGGCCGCCGCCGACGTCGACTACCGTTTCGAAGGAAGACCAGTCGATTCCGGCGAGCACTTGCGGGATCTCCGTGCGGAATCGGTTCGTCATCTGCTGGTCGAAGGATTGGCGCAACTGCGGCTGTCCGGAAAGATCGGCCCAGAAATCCTTGCCGTACCGCCGGGAGTAGGCCGCCTCGCCGGTCCGGACGCTGTGCGCCAACTCGACGAAAGCGAGTTCGGCGCGACCGGCGGCGCGGTCCAGGTGCAGGAGGTTGGCCACGCCGTTTTCCTTGTCCGCGCAGAGATTTTCGCCGTACGCGGTGGTCAGGTAGCCGTTCTCGGTACGCTCGAGCACGCCGAGCGTGACCAGATGGCCGAGCAGGACGTCGAGCGCGATCGGGGAAAGGTCCAGTTCGGCGGCGACGGCGTCGACAGTGCCGCGGGCGCGCAGCCGGTCGGGCAGGCCCAGCGTCACCGCGACTCGCAACGCCATGGGGGTTGCCAGGCTGGCGGCACGGAGGAGGTGGTTCACGTCATCACTCACGTGACTCCACTTTGCCGGTGTGGGCAACCGGATTTTCCCGGGCGAGGAATAGGCTGCCGGGCAGTGTCCAGGCACCGCGAGGAGAACCCGATGTCCCGCCCGCGCAAAGTCCGCAAGGACGCGGAAGCCAACCGCGAACGGCTGCTCTCCGCGGCCGCCGCGGCAATGCTTCGCGAAGGCCGGCACGTCCCGTTGGCCACTATCGCCGCCGAAGCCGGTCTCGGGATCGGCACGCTCTACCGCAGCTACCCCGACCGCGACGCGTTGCTGCAGGCCCTGGAGCACCGCGCGTACGGCCTGCTCAACGACCTCCTCGACAAGATCGAAGACAACGGCACCGGCCTTGACGCGGTCCGCGGCTATCTCGAAGGCACCGTGGACCTCGCCGACCAGCTCGTGCTCCCGCTGCACGGCGCGCCCCCGCTCGTCACGCCGGAAGCGGTAGCGGCGCGAAAGTCGATTTACCGGCGACTCGAGTTCTTTCTCGCGACCGGCCGCGAGGACGGCAGCATCCGCGGCCCGGTCAACGCCACCGATCTCATCGCGTTCAGCACCCTGCTCACGCAGCCGAAGGCCTCGGTCCTCGACTGGACCCACCTGGCGAGACGGCAGATCGCGCATTTCCTCAACGGCATCGCGGCCGAAGGGCCGGTGGAAGTGCCTGGTCCCGCCCTCGAGCGCAGTGACGTCGAGCAGGCTTTCGAGGCCAAGGGGAACAGTTAGAGGGTCTTTCGAACGATCGGCCATGTTACCGTCGGGCGTCGTCAAGGAGGTGGGGATGCCCGCAGCAGGCACCCGCAAGCCGATGCGCGAACGGTTCCGCGAGCAGGTGCGCGAGGAGGTCAAATTCGTCGCGCTCAACCAGCTCGCGGCCGGGGGCGCGCAGGCGATCTCCATCAACGCCATCGCCAAGCAGCTCGGCGTGTCCGGGCCGGCGCTGTACCGCTACTTCTCCAGCCGCGACGAACTGCTGACCGTCCTGGTCATCGACGCCTACCACGATCTTCGCGATGCCATGGCGAACGCGCTCGACACCGACGCGCCCGACGCGGAGGCGCGGATCCGGCTGCTGGCCGCCGCGTACCGCGCTTGGGCACGGGAAGAACCGCATCGGTACGAACTGCTGTTCAAGGCACCGTTCCCCGGATACGACGCGCACGCCAAACCGCTCGCCGAAGCGGCTCGGTCGCTGATGGGCGTGGTGCTGGGAGTGTTGCACCACACCGATTCCGACGCCGCGGAGAAGCCCGCCGCCTACGAGAACGAGGAAGTGCTCGACGCCCGGCGCGCGAACACCGAGAACCACCAGCTGGCGGTCGCGCTGTGGTCGCGGCTGCATGGCTTTGTCAGCCTCGAAATCGGCGGCGGTTTCACCGCGATGGGCCTCGACGCCGACGCGTTGTTCGAGACCGAAGTGCAGGTGCTGACGGACCGGGTCCGCCGCGCCACCTGATCACTGGCGGGACGCGCGCGGCTTCGCCCCCAACGCCACCGCAAGCACCGCTCCGGCCACCATGCACGCCCCGACGACCCACAAACCGGTCCGCTGCGTACCGGTCAGGTCGCGCAGCCAGCCCGTCATGTACGGCGCGACGAACCCGCTCAAGTTGCCCAGTGCGTTGATCAGCGCGATCCCGCCGGCGGCCGCCGCGCCGGACAGGAAGTTCGACGGCAGCGCCCAGAACGTCGGCAGCGCCGCGCACACGCCCATCGCGCAGATGGTCACCGCAGTCATTGTGGCGTAAGGGTTTCCGAGATACAGGGCCACCGGGATCGCCGCGCCGCCGACGAGCATCGGCAGCGCGACGTGCCATGTCCGTTCCCCGGTCCGGTCGCCGTGGCGCGCCCACGGGACCATCACCAGCGCACCCGCGACGTACGGGATCGCGTTCACCAGTCCCGCCTGCAGCACGCTGAATTTGGTGCCGAACTCTTCGCTGAACCCGGCGATGATCGTCGGCAGGAAAAAGCCCAGCGCGTACAGGCCGTAGACGACCGCGAAGTACACGAACGCCAGCCCGAGGATCCGCGGGTGGGTAAGCGCTTTCCGCAACGGCCAGTGGTGTTCGGCCTCGGTGGCGCGGCGTTCGGCGTCGAGTTCGCTGGTGAGCCAGTCGCGTTCCTCCGCCGACAGCCATTTCGCGGTTTCCGGCCGGTCGCTCAGGCAGAACCACGTGACCACGGCGAGCAGGATCGCCGGAACGCCCTCCACCAGGAACATGAACCGCCAGCCGGACAGGCCGAACACCCCGTGCCCGCCGCTGATCAGCAGGCTGGAGACGGTCGAGCCGATCGCGCTCGACACTGGCACCGCGCACATGAACAGCGCGACCGCCTTCGCCCGCTGCGCCGCCGGGAACCAGTACGTCAGATACAAAATGATGCCGGGGAAGAACCCCGCCTCGGCGACGCCGAGCACGAACCGCAGCACCACCAGCGTCGCGGTGTTCGGCACGAACGCCATCGCGACGGCCACCGCGCCCCAGGTGATCATGATCCGCGCGATCCAGCGGCGTGCGCCGAACCGGTGCAGCGCGAGATTGCTCGGCACTTCGAGGATCAGATAGCCGAGGAAGAAGATGCCCGACGCGAGTCCGAAGGCCGTCGCGGTGAGGCCGAGTTCTTTGTTCATCCCGTTCGGACCGGCGAACCCGATGTTGACCCGGTCCAGGTAGTTGACGAAGTACAGCAGCATCAGCAGCGGCATGATCCGCACCGCCGCCTTGGCCATGACCCGGTTGCCCAGTGCGCTCGTCTTCGTCGACATGTCCGGATCTCACCTGGCCGGACCCCGCTGCGTCAAGGCTTCGCGTAATGCTCGGCGACCGCGGCGAACGCCTCCTTCGGTTCCCAGTTCAACCCCGGGTACGCCGTGCCCGAGCGGCCCGCCAGTACCTTCACCAGGCCGAAGCTCGCGAGGTCGAGATCGTCCGGGTAGTTGTAAAGCGCGAAGAGGAACACAAACGCACTGTCCACTCCCTCCTCGTCGAAGATCTCCAGCAGTTCGCGCAGATACGCGGCCTGCCCGGCTTCGTCGCGCTCGTACTCGCCGTCGATGCGGAGCGGATCGCCGGTTTCCCGGTCGTACTCGACGATTTCCATGCTCCGCGGCGCGACGTCGCCGGACCCGCGCCAAGTGGCCGTTCCGAAACCGGTGATCGCGACCGGTTTCCCTTGCGCCACCAGGGTTCGCACGCCAGTCCGGAAGATGTCGGCGACCTCGGCGGAGCGGATGAGTTCCACCGTGACGAAGTCGAACCGGCTCCAGTCCACCTGCTCGAATTGGATGCACGCGTAGGTGACCGGGCCGTGGAACCGTTGCCGCACCAGCTTGACAGCGGTGTCGAGGAACGGATCGAGCCGCTTGCCCACCTCGGCCAGCCGCTCCGCACGACCCTCGGGTTCGGCGAACAGCAAGCCAACCCGCTCGGCGGTGTCTTTGCCGGGGAGGAAGCCGGGGTTCATCACGCTCAACTCGACGCCAGTCACGAACACGACGTTCGCCCCGGTGGCACGCAGCCGCTCCGCGCGATCTGCACAGTCGGCGAAGAGCGCGAGGATCTCGTCGTGGGTCTGCTCCAGCGGATACGGCGAGAACCAGACCTCCAATCCCAGGTCGGCCGCCCACTGCGCGGCCTGTTCCAGCCGGTCCGGATCGCCGCCGATGACGTGCACCGCGGTGCAGTGCAGGTCGTCGCGGATGATCGCCAGTTCGCGCTTCGCCACCTCCGGTTCGAAACTCTCCCGCGACGACCGTCCATTGCGGACGAATCCGGTCTCGTACGTCATTCCCTTGCCGCGCATGGCGGTTTCCTCTCGGTTGGGGACGTCGCCCACGTTACGCACTAAACTTGCGTGCGCGCAAGTTTGCGCATGCGCATCTAAGCTGCGAGACTGGCGACGTGACCGGATTGCGCGAACGGAAGAAGCAGGCCACTCGCGTCGCATTGCGCGAAGCGGCGCTGCGGCTGGCGATTGAACACGGGCCAGCGAACGTGCGCGTCGACGACATCGCCGAGGCGGCCGGGGTTTCGCCACGGACCTACAACAACTACTTCTCCAGCCGCGAAGAGGCGATCGTCGCCGCGGTCACCGCGGACCGCGAAAGCCGGATCGCCGCGGCCGTCGCCGAGCGCTCGCCGGACACCCGGCTAACCGAGGCGATCCTCGACGCGATCACGGAGCAGTACACCGATCCTGGCGAGCAAAGCCGGGACGCCTTGCTGATGATCACCACGAATCCCGGCCTGCGTACGGCATTTCTCGAAGCTCCGGCCGCGCTTGAAGACCCGCTGCAGGAAGCGATCGCGAGTCGGATCGGTGACCCGCAGACGGCGCGCGTGCTGGCCGCGTCGGTCGCGGCCGCGGTGCGGGTCGCGCTGGAGCAGTGGACGCAACCGGCGGGAAACGGCCTGGTCGTGGTGTCGGGGTCACTGCCGGACCTGTTGCGGCGAACGCTCGAACCGCTCGTTCCCGCTCTCGACGCCGCCGAGAGCTAGACCTCAGACGTCGATCTGCTCGCATACGCCACGCTCTGAAACCCCGAGTTGCCCAACGCCGCGGCGAGCACCTCGGCCGGCTCCCATCTCGCGACGTTCATCAGCAGTTGACTGTCCGCCGCCCGAACTAGGCCGAGCCAGTGAATCCCCGCCCAAGTCGCCTTCAGCTCCAACATTCTCTTCACAAGTTTGTGAAACCTGTGTACCTTCTGAACTATTCAGAGGGGAAGGAGCGACGATGACCCGTCAGGCAGGACTCCCGCTCGAAAGGGGCGCGTGTCCGTTCGATCCGGCGCCGGCCCAGCGGACGCAGGCGCCGGTCGAGCCGCTGACGTATCCGGACGGCACCCAGGGCTGGCTCGTCACCGGATACCAGGAGGTGCGGGCGATCCTCTCGGACAAGCGGATGTCCGCACGCGTGGAACTGACGAAAGTACCGATCGATTTCGGTCCGCTGCCGCCGCCGAAACCGGCCGACCCCGGGGTGTTCAGCGGAATGGACGACCCCGACCACCACCGTTACCGCAAGCTGCTGACCGGCGCGTTCACCGTGCACCGGATGCGCAAGCTGGAGGACCGCGTCGCCGAGATCGTCGACAGCTACCTCGACGCGATGGCGGCCGCGGACGGTCCGGTCGACCTGGTGGAAGCGTTTGCGCGTCCGGTGCCGTCGCTGGTGATCTGCGAACTGCTCGGCGCGCCCTACGAACGGCACGACGAGTTCGACCGCTACACCACCACCATGTTCTCCAAGGACGTTCCGCTCACCGACCGGATGGAGGCCACCCAGGGCGTCGTCTCGTTCATCGCGGGGCAGGTCGAGGAGAAACGGGCGAACCCCGGCGACGATCTGCTGTCCGATCTGGTCCGCGGCGGCGAGCTGACCGACGAGGAACTCGCCAACATCGGCATGATGCTGCTGGTCGCCGGATTCGAGACGACCCGCAACATGATCGCGCTCGGCACGCTGGCGCTGCTGGAGAACCCGGAGCAGCTGGAGAAGTTCAAGGCCGACCCGGGCCTCACCGCGGGCACGGTCGAGGAACTGATGCGCTACCTCAGCGTGATCCACATCGGCCCGATCCGCACCGCGCTGGAGGACGTCGAACTCGCCGGCGTGACGATCAAGGCGGGCGACCCGATCGTCATGTCGCTGCCGGTCGCCAACCGGGATCCGGAAAAGTTCCCGAACCCGGACGAGCTGGACGTCACACGCAAGGCGACCGGGCAGCTCGGCTTCGGGCACGGGGTGCACCAATGTCTCGGGCAGCAGCTGGCCAGGGTCGAGATGCGGATCTCGCTGTTCCGGCTGTTCGCGCGGTTCCCCGGCCTGCGGCTCGCGGTGCCGTTCTCCGAGGTCGAACTGCCCTACGACGCCTCGATCCTCGGCCCGGTGCGGCTCCCGGTCACCTGGTGACGGGAGTAGCCTGACAGCGGCGGAACGACACCGGAATCGAGGTTTCCGCGCTGTGCGTGACATTGCTCTGATCGGCGCCTTCACGTTCGTCTGGTTCGGGATGGTGCTCGCCATCTCGTTCCTCGAAGCCCCGCTGAAGTTCCGCGCCCCTGGCGTCACCATCCCGATCGGCCTCGGCATCGGACGGCTGGTGTTCCGGGCCTTGAACCTCGCCGAGATCCTGCTCGCGGCGGGCGTGGTGGTCACCGTGGCAGCCGGGCGGCCGAGTACCGCGGTGACGGTGCTGGCAGCGGTGGCTGTGGTGGTGCTGGTCGTGCAACTGGGGGCGGTCCGTCCGGCGTTGAACCGGCGGACGGACCGCGTCCTCGCCGCCCCGGAAGGCGTGGAGGTGCCTCGGTCCCGGGCGCATTTCGTTTACGTCGCAACGGAAGCCGTGAAGGTGCTCGTGCTGCTGGCGCTCGGGATCCTGACCGTGGCGAGCTAACGGCTCACGCGAACCCTTCCAGTTCGGCGATGCGCCGGAACACCTCGCGGGTGTCCACGCGCTCCATTTCCGGGTCGAGTTCGTAGTACACCGCGAGCACGTTCTGCGCGAGGCGGCCGCGTTCGTCCAGGTCGGCGAACCGGCCCAGCGAGATGTCGCGCATCGCTTCCTCCGAGGTCATTCCCCGGCGATGACGGTCGGCGGCCTCGGCTTGCACCCATTGCAGGTAGTCGAGAACTGAGCGGATGCCGTCGGCGTCGGTGACCGGTCCGTGGCCGGGGACGACGAACTCGGCGTCCATCGCCAGCATCGCGTCGCAGGCGGCGATCCAGTTCGACACCGGCCCGGCCCAGGTGATCGGGGTGCCGCCGATGAACAGCAGGTCCCCGGCGTACAGCACGCCCTCGTCGGGGACCAGCACCACGCTGTCGCCCTCGGTGTGCGCGGGGCCGAGACAGCGAATTTCGACTGCGACGCCGCCGATGTCGAGCTTCAGCTGTTCGGAGAACGTCCGGGTCGCGGGGGTCGCGGTGATGGAGTCGAAGTCGAACGGGTGGAGAATGTGCTGAGCGAAACGGCCCAGCGGTCCTTCCTGATGCACCAGGCCGCGCATGAGGTCGGGACCGTTGGTGCGCATCTCCTCCGCGGTGGCTTCGGACGCGATAATGGAAGCGTCGGCGACCAGTTCGTTGCCGAACCAGTGGTCTCCGTTCGCGTGCGTGTTCACGACTGTCTTAATCGGACTGTCCACTGTGTCTTCCTGAAGCCCGGTCAGCATTTCCCGGGTCATCGGCACGTCGAAGAGCGTGTCGATCAGGAGGGATTCCTCTGCACCGGCGATCAGCCCGGCATTGCTCCAGCCCCAGGTTCCGTCCGGGACCAGCCAGGCTGAGCAGTGTTCAGTGAGCCGGTGATGTCCTTTGGTGTAGGGAACATCCTTGGGTGTGCGCGGCAACCTTACCTCCTAGGGACGTGCACCTCGGGCGCACCTTGATACGAAGCCAATCCCGCGCCTTCCGGCGCGCTCTGCCGCTGGCCCACCGGGTTCCGCAGCACCCCGACGCCGGACGCGGCGAGTTCCACCACGTCGCCCGGCTGAATCCAGCGGTCCAGTTCCAGCCCGCAGCCGCCGCCGACCGTGCCGAGCCCGAAAAACTCGCCGGGATAGACGGTTTCGTCCAGCGACGCCCACGCGAGCACCTCGGCGAACGAGAACTGCCGGTCCTTTGTGGACCCGGAGGCCCAGACCTCGCCGTTGACCGTCGCCGACATCCGCACGTCCCATTCGTCGACCTCGTCCATGGTGAGCACGCACGGGCCCATCGCGGTGCAGAAGTGCTTTCCCTTGGACGGCCCGATGGTCATGCTCATCTCGAACATCTGGATGTCGCGGGCGCTGACGTCGTTGAAAATCGTGACCCCGGCGATGCGTCCGGCGGCCTCGTCCGGGGTGAGGTTTGTGCCGCCGCCAGAGGTGAAGAACCCGAGTTCGAGTTCGAAGTCGAGCTGCGCGGTGTAGGACGGCCACAGCAATGGTTCCTCCGGCCCGACCACCGTCTCGACGTTGCCCTGGTAGCAGATCGGCATCGCCGCGAAGGCGGGTGGAACAGCTAAGCCGGAGCCCGAGGCGTGCTCGGTGTAAGTCAGGTAGTCGCGCATCCGGCGCGGCCTCGGCACCGGAGCGAGCAGCCGGACTTCGTCGCGCGGAAGCACTGCCGGATGGCCTTCGTCGATCAGGAGATCTCCCCGGTCGGCCGCGGCGTCCGCCAGCTGAAGAGCCTGTTCAGCCCGGCCACGCGCCTCGGCACCGCCCTCGAAGAACGCGACCATCTCGGCCGGGACCTCGATTCCGGCCTTCTCCGCCCGCAAAACCCGCGCCGGATCCACCACGGCGTCGCCGTGCAGCACACCGAGCCGGGCCGTGCCCGCGGAGTCATAGGTGACCAGACGCACCGCCGCCTCCTTGAACCAGAGTCTGACTTTGGACTGGAGTCCAACTAGTTGCCAAGCTATGCCACGGCGGCAGAAGTCGTCAAGGGCGCCGTTCAGCAGGCGCCGGGAGAAAATGATGGTTGACTGCCAGACATGACGGCAGAAGCGATGGGCGACCGGCGGACCAGGCAGCGACACGAACGCCGGGACCGGCTGTTCCAGGCGGCCGTGGAGCTGTTCGTGGAACGCGGCTACGACAACACCACGATGGAGGACATCGCCGAGCGCGCCGACACCGCGCGCGCCACCGTGTTCAACCACTTCCAGCGCAAAACGGCGTTCCTTGACGAGTGGAGCCTGCGCCGCCGCGAACGCGCGATGACCGCGGTGCGCGCCGAACGCCTGGAGGACCGGCCGCTGCGCGAGGTGCTCAGCCGGTACCTGATCGAACTGGCGCGCAACAGCCTCGACTCTCGCGCGGAAACCGTCGCCTGCATGGGCGCGGCGATCCACTCCACCAATGTGTTCGGCAATCCGGAACTGGCACGGCAGTTCGGCGCGTTCGTCGCCCGGGCGCAGGAGGGCGGGGAGATCCGGGCGGACATCGATCCGGCACAGGCTGGGTTGTTGCTTGCCACGGCCTATTTCGGGACGCTCAGCTCGTGGATCGAGAGCGAGGACGCGCCGTTCGATCTGCAGGAGCATTTGCTGAACATGGTGGAGATGATTTTGCGCGGGATCGCGGCGAGCTAGCTCCTCACGACCCCGGCGATCCCGGACAGCAACTCGCCCATGTCCACCACTACCCGCGATTCGCCGCCGCTCAATGACACCGCAGTGATCCGGCCGCCAAGATCGGACACGTACGCGACCTCGTCGTCCACCGCCAGGCCGATCGCCTCGGTGAACCCGCTCGCCAGGATCTCCGGTTCGGCGCCCTTCTCCCCCGAGACAGGAATCGGCGCGCGGTTCAGCGTGTTGCCCTTCGGAGCGGCACCACGGTCAGTCCAATACAGGTACCCACCGTGAATTTCCAGGTCGATCGGCTCCGGCAAGTGCTCCCACAGAGCCTCGACGTCGGACCGCTCGCGTGCCGTCTCCCCCGGCGGAATCTCCAGTCCAGCCCGGAAAATCCGCCCGATGCCGCCCTTAGCCGGGCCTTTCTGCGTCCAGTACAGATGCGTCGCGTCCACCGTGACGCCGACGCATTCCTGCGTCCCGCTGCCGTCCGGTTCGTTCACGATCAGATCGGCGAGCCCCGTGCCGTCTGGGCGCACCCGGGTGATCCGGCAGCCTTCCCGGTCTCCCCAGTAAAGGGATCCGTTGTACGCCAGCTGCTTCCCGGTGGTCAAAGTTCCATTCGGGACAACGTCGCGCGCACCGGTGCCGTCGAAGGACACCGCGTGCAGACCGCCGTTGCGAGCCGAGTAGTCAAGGCCTGCCTCGCCAGGAACCGACGGATCGCGCGAAGGCATGCCCATGGTGGTCCAATAAACGGTGCCATCGGCGACCACGACGCCATCCGGCGAGACACCGGCTTCTTTGTACAGCGGGGTAACCTGCCCGTCGGGAAGCCCGACGCGGTAAATCGTCCCGGTGCGAATGCCCAGCACCACAAGTTCGCTGAACATGTCACCTCCACTCTGGACGGTGCGATCCCATGGGGATCAAAGGATTCGTGTAATAACCCGGCGTCTCCGACATCCGGATCTGCTCGGTGACGCCGCGATAGCGGCCGAGCGGGGTGTCCGCGGTGAACGTCTCGGGGTCGAAGTATTCGTGCCCGGGCGCGACGCCGGCGACCTCAGCAGCGTAGCCCTTGTCGAAGATTCCCAGGCTCAGCAACCACAAGGCGACGCGCGTCAGCGAAACCTGCACGCGATACGAACCGCCCCATTCCGCGCGGAGCATGAGCGCGCGCAGGATTCCCAGCTGCAGGAACCACGACGTGATGTAATCGTTCACCACCGGCACGGCGGGCAGCGACGGAACCCCGCCCTCGCCTTCCAGCAGCATGACGCCGGACAGGCAGCCAGCGGTCTGATCGAAACCGACGCGGCCGGACCACGGGCCGGTGCCGCCGTTGAGCGTCACCTCGGCGTGGATGATGCCGGGCCGGATTTCGGCGGCGGTTTCCGCGTCCAGACCGTGCCGCGCGAGGTAGCCTGGGCGGCGGTTGGCGTAGAAGATGTCCGCACCGGTCAGCAGCCAGTGCATCCGGTCTTGGTCGGCCGGGCGGCGGAAGTCGAGCCGCGTCGAACGAACGCCCACATTGGACGTCGCGTACAGCACCGGCAGTTCGTATTCGCCGGGATCCCAGACGTTCAGCACGTCCGCACCGTGCAATGCCAGCGCACGGCCACAGCCAGCGCCCGCGATGATGTGTGCCCGGCCGAGCGCGCGGATTCCTTCGAGTGGCGTGGAAGGGTTGCGGTGCAACGGTTCCGCTGGACTGTCGCCGATCCGCTCGACAATCACCGGCGGCATCGTCGACAGCACCGACTGGTACTGCTCGGTCGCCATCAGCTCTTCGGTCGTGCGCACCACCGGCATGATGACGCCCGCGGCCTCGGCGGCGTCCTCCAGCTCGAACGAGTTCCGCTGCGCGATCGCTTGCTGTACCAAGGCATCCCGCTCCGGGACGCCCAGCAGGGCGGCCGCGTCGTTGCGCAGCTTCGGGTACGGGCTGATCGGATGCACCCAGCGGCCGTCCGCGGTGGCGTAGAACCGATCCGTGCCGAACGCCGGGTCGACGCGCGCCGGATCTCCTTGCGGGTAACCGTCGAGCAGTTCCCACTTCTTGTCGTAGAACGGGCACAGCCGGTGCGGCGCGGTCCGCAGGTCCATCGAGATGTCCTGCCCGCGTCCGCCGCGCAGCTGCCAGATCTTCGCCACCGCAACGGATTTCGCCGCCAAGGCGATGGACGTCGCCCCGGCCAGCCGCAGCGCGCCCGGCAGCACCGGGTCGGCTCCGGTGAACTCGATCCGGCCGCCGGCGTCGGACTCTTGCAGACCGACCGAGCCGAGCAGATCGGCCAGCGGCTGGTGCAGGTCGTACTCGCCGGTGGTGGCAGGCTTGGCGAGCGCGGCTTCGAGCTGCTCGGTGAGGCTCATTCCTTCTCCAGCGCGTCCAGCACCGCGCGAGTCCGGCTGTCGCGAGCTTCGACCCGCTGCGAGTAAGTGTCCGCGGTGCCGTAGGCCTGTTCGACCTCCTCGATCACCGACTCGAAGTGTTCGCGGTCCGGGCGGCCGATCTCGAACTTCATCTGCGAGCCGACGTGGCCCACCAGATGCCGCATCCCGTCCGGGCCGCCGCCGAGGTGCATGCTCTCGAACGGCCCGATGGTCGCCCACCGCGGCCCGAGCGACGCCTTGACCAGCTCGTCCAGGTCCGTCGCGGACACGACGCCCTGCTGCACGAGGTACATCGCCTGGTCGTTGAAGACCTTCTGCAGCCGGTTCCCGACGAAGCCGGGCACTTCCTTCTTCAGGGTGATCGGCTTCTTGCCCAGCCCGCGGTAGACCTCGACGGCCTTCGCCACGGTCTCCTCTGAGGTCGAAGCCCCGGGCACTACCTCGACCAGCGGCATCAGCTCGGGCGGGTTGAACGGGTGCCCGATCACGATCCGCGACGCCGCCGCGTTGCCCTCGGCGATTACCGAGGGCAACAGCGACGACGAGGAGGAGGCCAGCACTACGTCGTCGCGCGTGGCGGCGGCGAGCGTCGCGAACATTTCCCGCTTCAGCTCGATCCGCTCCGGGCCCGACTCCTGGACGAAGTCGGCCCCTTCAGCGGCTTCCGCGAGGTCCGCGACTGCCGTGGCGGGCAGCCCGGCGAGGTCCCGGGCGACGATGTCCCCCAGGTCCGGACGCGGATCGCTGACCCGCACCGTCCAGCCGGCCTCGGCGAACAGCCGAGCCCACGACACTCCGATGACCCCAGCGCCGACGATCGCGACGACCGGCATGGCGCACTCCTTTCTCAGGCGGTGACCGCGTCCGCGTTGTTGAGCAGCGCGCTCGGCGGCGTCAGCAACGCGTCCGACGCTAGCGCGCGGCGACGGGCCGCGCTCACTCCGCCGTAACTCTCCGTAATTGCAATGAGGCGCGCCGCGTGGTGCGCGACCTCTGATTCGTAAGTCATTCCGATGCCGCCGTGCAGCTGGACGATCTCCTCGGCAGCCGCGGTCGCCGCGTCGCACACGAACACGAACGCGTCGTCAGCCGCGGTCGCGAGGTCCACTGTGGAGGCACCGTTGTCGTAAGCCTCGACCGTCGCGGTGGCCCACAGCGCCAGCGAACGAGCCAGCTCGACCTTCGCGTACAGGTCGGCGGCGCGGTGCACGAGAGCCTGGAACGCCGCCAGCGGAACACCGAACTGCTTGCGGGTCTTGAGGTATTCGACCGTCATGGCGAGCCCGGTCTCCATCAGGCCGATCGCCTCGCCGGTCACCGCGACCCGCGCCCGTGAGAACGCGCGACGCAACGCGGCCGACACCTCAGCGTCCGAGGTTCCGAGCAGAACCGCTGGCGTACCAGCGAACTCGACCTGCGAGGTGTGGCCCCAGTCCGCGGCGCGACCGTCCACCCGGGTGATGCCGTCCGCGGTGGCCTCGACCAGGTACACCCCGGTGCGGCCGTTCTCGTCGACCGCGGTGACCAGGAACTTGTCGGCCTGGTCGGCGTTGCGCACCGGCGACTTGACCCCGGTCAGCGCGGAACCGGCCGCCGACACCGACGGCGCGACGCCCCACGGACGTCCCGGCTCGGCGTGCGCGACCGCGATCGTCGTGCCGCCGCTGGCCAGCAGCGGCAACAGCTCCTTGACCTGGTCGTCGGTGCCCAGCTCGGCGATGATCCACGACGGCAGGAAAACGTTGTCGAGCAGCGGTTCGGCCGCCGCGTGCTTGCCCATCGCCTCCAGCGTCGCGTAGACCTCGACCGGGCCGGCGCCCGCGCCGTCGTGGTCGGCGGAGATCGGGAGTCCGGCGAGCCCCAGCTCGCCGAGCGTGCTCCAGACCTGGTCGTTCCATCCGAGTTCGCTGCTCGTCGCGGCCGCGCGGCCGCCTGCCGGGTAGCCGCGGCCAACCGCCGTGTCGACGGTCTCGAACAGCAGCTTCTGGTCTTCGTTGAATTCGAGGTTCATGAGTCGCCGTCCCTTACAGACCGAGGATCGTCTTCGCGATGACGCCGCGCTGGATTTCGTTGGAGCCGCCGAAAATCGACAGCTTCCGCTGGTTCAGGTACTGCGCCGCGGCCACCACGGAGGCCTCGTCGGCCCGCACCGGCGATTCGGTGTCCAGCAGCATGCCGTCGGAACCGGCCGCGCGCATGCGCAGCTTCGTGAGCGCCTGCAGTGCCTGCGTGCCCTCCATCTTGAGCAGCGACGACACCGGGCTCGGCTGGCCGTTTTCCGAAGCGGCGGTGACCCGCATCTGGGTCGCCTCCAGCGCGAGCAGCGTGGTCTTCGCGGTGTGCATGGCCGCGCGGAACTCCGCGTCGTCAGCGAGCGGACCGTCCTCAGTGGGCAGATCAGCGGCCGCGGCGGCGAGGTCGGCGAAGATCCGCTGACCGGTGCCGACCTGCGCGATGCCGTTGCGCTCGTTGCCGAGCAGGAACTTCGCGTACGTCCAGCCCTTGTTCTCCTCGCCGACGAGGTTCTCCGCCGGGATCACCACGTTGTCGAAGAAGAACTCGTTGACCTCGGCGGAACCGTCGACCAGCTTGATCGGACGACGCTCGATGCCCGGCGTGTTCAGGTCGAGCAGCAGGAAGGACAGGCCCTGCTGCTTGCGCGGCGCGTCCGGGTTGGTCCGCGCGAGCACGAACATCCAGTCGCCGTACTGGCCAAGCGTGGTCCAGGTCTTCTGTCCATTGAGGACGTAGTGGTCGCCTTCGAGGCGAGCGGTCGTGCGCAGCCCGGCGAGGTCCGACCCGGCCTCCGGCTCGGAGAAGCCCTGCGACCACCAGATGTCGAGATTCGCGGTGGCGGGCAGGAACTTCTGCTTCTGCTCCTCGCTGCCGAACTCGGCGATGATCGGGCCCACCATGCTCGCGTTGAAGGCGAGCGGCTGCGGCACCGCGTTGCGCTGCAGTTCGGAGGCGTAGATGTGGGACTGGGTCGGAGTCCAATCGCGACCGCCCCACTTGACCGGCCAGTGCGGCACAGCCAGGCCGTGCTCGTTCAGGATCCGCTGGCTGGTGACGATGTCGTCGCGCGTGATCAGGCCGAGTGCGCTGCGCTTGCGGATTTCCTCGGGAATCGCGCCGAGGAACACCTCCCGCAGCCCGTCGCGGAACGCGAGGTCCTCTTTAGACAGTTCGAGATCCATCGATCAAACCCCTTCAGTGGTGCGTACGGCCCCGACGACTTCGGCGGTGCTCGCGCCAGCGCGTTCGGCGTGCCTGCGGAACCCGGCCGGGGTCCGCGAGAAATGCAGCGGGCTCTCCACGACGCGGATCGTGCCCTCGGTCGGGTGTTCCCGCTCGGTGATCAGCCCGACTTCCTGAACGTACGGGTCGGTCGGCAGGTCGGCGATGTCGACGACGACCGCGTACGGAACGTCGTGGGCGGTCAGGTACTCCTCCCACTCCGCGGTGGTGCGGCTGGTCGAGTTGGCCAGCACCTTCTCCACCCCCGCGGTGAAAATCTCCCGGTCGATCACCGGGGAGTCCCAGGCCGGATCGGCCGCGGCGTCCTCGAGGCCGGCCCCGATCAGCAGCGTCCGCACGGCGTCGTTGGTGTAGGGCACCGCGGCGATCGCGCCGCCGTCGGCCGTGCGCATGGCCGCGTGCGTGTCGCTGAGCGAAAGCGGGTTGCCGACGTCGCCGGCGGCCGGGACGAAGACGTCGCCAGCCAGGTGTTCGACCAGGTTGACCGCGATCATCGCGTCGGCCATCGCCAGTTCGACCTGCTGGCCCTTGCCGGTGCGCTGCTGGTCGAAGAGCGCGGCGAGCACGCCGTTGAGCAGGTACAGCGCGGCGGTCTTGTCGGCGATGAAGGTCGGGACGAACTGGAGCGTGCCGCCCGCCCGGTCCTGCAGGCTGACCAGTCCGGACGTGGCCTGGATGACCTCGTCGTAGGCGGGCCGGTTGGCGCGCGACGAGGTCGGCGCGAAACCCTGCGCGTGGGCGTAGACGAGGCGCGGGAAGCGTTCGCGCAGCTGCTCGTAACCGAGGCCGAGCCGGTCGAGCGCGGCGGCGCGCATGTTGGTGACGAGGACGTCGGCGTCGGCGAGCAGGGCGAAGAGGTCTTCGCGGCCGGCGGGGTCCTTGAGGTCGAGTTCGATACTGCGTTTGTTCTGGTTGACCTGCATGTACAGCGGGGCCATCCCGGGCGTGCGGCCGGTGTTGGCCGGCGAGTGCCGGGCGACGTCGCGCAGCGGTTCGACCCGGATCACGTCGGCGCCGAAGTCGCCGAGGATCTGCGTGGCGTACGGGCCCATCACCGCGGACGAAAGGTCGAGCACCTTCACCCCGGAAAGCGGTCCGGTGGCATCCATCTTCGCGGTCCCTCCCGTTGACGATCTTGGCTTCACCACTGACGCTAAGCGCTCGCTCACCGGAAGGGAATGACCGAGTGCATCAGATCGGTATGACCACGGTGATAACACCGTGGGTACGCTGCTCAGCGTGGAGATACACCACCTGCGGTACTTCCTCGCGGTCGCGCGCGAGCTGAACTTCACCCGCGCCGCGCGCGCGTTGAACATGTCGGTGCCGCCGCTCAGCCAGCGCATTCGCGACCTCGAACGCGAGCTGGGCGAACCGCTGTTCGACCGCTCCACCCACCACACCCGGCTGTCCGAAGCGGGCGAAGCGCTGCTGCCGCTCGCCGAATCGGTCGTTTCCGGCTTCGACGCCATTCCGCTCCGGATGCGCACCCGCGACCAGCGCGCCGACGTCCGCCTCGCCATCCCCGACGTGCTCAACCCCGCGCACCGCCGCCAGCTCAGCGAATCGATCCGGGCACTGGACGGCTCCTACCGGTTCACGCTGCGGCAGATGCCGTCGCTCGGGATGGAGTCGGCGCTGCTCAGCAACTCGCTCGACCTCGCGGTGTCGCATTTGGGCACTTCCGACGACCGGCTGTCCACAATCGTCCTCTACCGCGAGCCGCTCGGCGCCGTGGTGGACGCGTCGCGATTCCCCGGCCGCACCTCGCTCACCCTGGCTGACCTGCGCGGATTCCAGTATTTGCAAGGTCCGCGACACTGGGATCTGGGCTCCCGGCGCGCCGAGCAGCTCGCCACCCGGGGCGTGCTGGTCGATCCGGAAGCGCAGTTCTCCGACGTCAGCGGGTTGTTGATCTTCTTGCGCAGCACCAAGAGTTTCACCCTCGTGCCGATCGAATCCGCGACCGTGCTGGCACTGGACCCGAACGAATGCGCGGTCCTGCCGATCGACGATCTCGTCGCCACGCTGACCACGTTCCTGATCCGGCGCACCGCCGACACCCGGCTGGATCCGGTGGTCGAGGTGCTGCGGCACGCCCGCGTCTCGTGAGTGGCAATCCCGGTTAGAACCGGCATTGCCACTCACGAGCCCTACACTCGCCAAAGTGGACCCCATCCACCGTCTTCCCGCGGCGCTGGCCCCGGTATGGCAAGCAGTCCACGCCCGGCTCTCGTCCGGGCTTCCGGTCAGCCGCGTCCGCGTCGGCCCGCTCGACGCCGAGCAGCAAACGGCTGTCGCCGACCTGCTCGGCTCGGCCCAGTTGCCCGGGCAGTACCCGAACATCGCCTTGACCCGATTGGACGAAGTCCTTCACGAAGTCACCGGCACCGGGGTGCGCGAAGTCGTCGCGAGGCTGGTCGGCCCGATCGGCAACCGGGCAGAGGATCGCCGGACGGCCGCTGAAGCCCGAGCCCGGCTGTGGAATTGGCTGGACGGCCATCCAGTGATCGCCGCACAGCCAGCGTTGCGGTCCTGGACGTCGGGCATCCGCCGGGCCGGCTTGATCGACGGTTCGATCGAACGCACCCAGCTCGAACTCGAGCGGGCGCTGCGCGTGCTGTCCGAACTGCCGGCCGCGGGGGTGCCCTTGCCGGTATTCGCCGACTCGGTGCTCGATGCGACTCACGCGCTGGACGAGGGCACCCGCACCGCGAATCTCGTCCTCAAAGCGCTGACCGCGATCTACGACGTGCCGCCGCCGACGGACGCACCTGAACGTCGCGCGCTGTGGGAGCGAGCGGGCATCGCCGACGACGAACTGTCGTCAACCGTGCTCGCGGCTGGGCTCCAGCTCCCCGGCGACCACGTCGTCGGCCGGATCCTCCAGGCGTGCCGCGACACGGGAACGGCTGCCGTCTTGACGTTGCAGCAGCTCCGCGGCTCCAGGCTGGCAGCAGCGCCGAGCACGGTCTGGGTGTTCGAGAATCCCAGCGTTCTCGCCCTCGCGCTGGCCCGCTTCGGCAGTTCCTGTCCCCCCATGGTCTGCACGTCCGGCTGGCCGAGCAGCGCCGGGGTCGCATTGCTGAAGCAGCTGGCGCAGATCGGAACAACTCTGTACTACCACGGCGATTTCGACGGTGACGGACTGCGAATCGCCGCGAATGTCGTAGCCCGAACCGGTGCGCAGCCTTGGCGGATGACGAGCGCCGACTACCTCGCCGCCCTCGCCGACGGCCCTCCGGCGGGGAGGGCGACCCCGGTTCCGTGGGATCCGGAACTGGCGATCCACCTGGCTGAGCAAGGGAAAACGGTGCCGGAAGAACGCGTCGCCGACCGCCTGTTCGACGAGATCGTCGAACAACTGTCCTCTCGAACCGGGGCCGTGCGGCCGAACGGCTGAAGTGTCGGTGTCCTCCCGTACCGTTGCCGGTGACGACTGCGGGAGGACGCATGGACCCGATCCGTGTCCCGCCTGAGATGTTCCGCTTCACCAGCGGAGACCTGGCTGGGCTGTACGTGTCGGTGCTGCACGCTTTCGGAGAGGCGAACGAGCGGCTGGAGACTTCCCTCGGATTGGACGACGTCCGGGCCCGCTTGCGTTCGGTCGGCTGGCTCGACGCGCTCGAAGACGAGGACCTCCGGCGTGCGCTGGAGCAGCTCCACGCCTGGCACCTCGTCGACATCGTCCAGAACCACTCGGAGAACTACCGCTCAGCCGCCGAGTACGAGCGGCGCAACCTGCAGTATTCCCTGACCAGGCAAGGCGAAGCCGCGTTCGCCGGCGTCGTGCACGCGATGGGTGTGCTCGCCTCGGCCGGAGCGCTGCAAACAGCGGTCCTCGACGCGATCGCCGACCGGCTCGCCGATTTGGCGCGCGAACTGGACGCTGGTTCGGATCGCCGGGTGTTCACCGCGCTGACCGAACTGGAAAGCCATCTTGAAGCGTTGCGCGCGAACACCAAGCAGTTCAACGGCGAACTGCAGCGGCTGCTGCGTTCGGAAGGAGCCACCCTCGACACCTTCCATGAGGTCAAGGCGTCCACGGTGGCCTACCTCGAGGAGTTCCTGACAGACCTGGAGCAGCGGAAGCACACGATCAGCGTCCGGATCCAGCAGATCGAAGACCGCGGGGTCGCCCTGATGCACCAGCGCGCACTGGTCGGGGCGGATCTGCCGCAGCTCTCCGGCACCGATCCCGGTCCGGAGTGGCTGGCGCATCGCCGGGCTCGCTGGGACGGGCTGCGGGCCTGGTTCCTGCCCTCGGACGGAGCGACGCCACGAGCCGAACAGCTGCATGTCGTCGCCCGCCGCGCGATCATCACGCTGCTGCAAGTCCTCGACCGGATCACCGAATCACGGCGGCGGGCCAGCAGCGCGGCGGCCGATTTCCGCGAACTGGCCAGGTGGTTCGCCGCCGTCCCCGCCCAGGGCGATCTGCACCGGTTGTGGTCGACGGTCTTCGGCCTCAGCTCGGCGCGCCACGCCCATCTCGCCCATCCCGATCCCGAGCTGATCAGCTCGGCCACGTCGTGGGAAGAAGCTCCCCCGGTCGAGGTCTCCCCCTTGCTCCGCACCTCCGGGAAGACCGAGCGGTTCAGCCGCACCGGCAGAGTCCGCGACGTCGCCGCGATCAAGGCGGCGAGGGCGGAGCAGGCCCGCGCCGAGCGAGCCGAACTGGAAGCCGCCTGGGACCTGCTCGACACCGGCGGGCCGATCCGGCTCTCCGCCTTCGGCAGGCTCGACCACGCGGTGTTCGAAAGACTGCTCGACCTGCTCGGCCGCGCTCTCGGAACCGGCCCGGGCCGAGGCGGTGTCCGGCAGAGCACGACTTCCGACGGCCGGATCGAGATTCTGCTCCGCCCGCCGTCCGACGGAGCGGTCGCCAAGCTCGCCACTCCGCGCGGGTTCTTCCACGGACCCGACTACGAGATCGAGATCCGTTCCGGGGGCGCCAGCCGGGTCCGCCGCGCGAGCGGGGGCGGGTCATGAGCCAGCTGGCGAATCAACTGGCCGCGGCAGAGCGCGAGGAGGTCGCGCTGGGAATCCGCCAGCTCCTCGCCACTCCGCTGATCACCGAACGCGGCAAACCGGACGCGTTCGACTTGATCCGGCGACGCGGCGATCCGATCCGGCAATGGTTCGACTACTACTGCGGCTGGGCTTTGACGGTCGAGCCGCGGCTCGGTTACGCGCGCCTGGCCAAGGTGCGGGTCGCGGAGGACCCGAGCCGACCGCTGCGCCGGCTCCGCTCCGGCAAAGCTCCGTTCGATCGGCGACGTTATGTGCTCTTGTGCCTCACCGCGGCGGAACTGCTCGCGACGCCGGTGACCACCATCGGATTGCTCGCGAAACGAGTGGTCCAAGCCACCGCCGCCGACGAAGCGCTCGCGACCCTGGACACCGCCAGCCGCGAAGAACGGCGGGCGTTGGTCGATGTCCTCCGGCTGTTGGAGCACTACGGCGTCCTCGACGCGGTCGACGGCTCGACCGAAGCGTTCGTCGAATCGACCGAAGCCAAAGTGCTGTACCAGATCGACGGCACGTTGCTGCTGCGGTTGCTGTCCGCACCGATCGGGCCTTCTCGTCTCGCGGTGCCGCTTGACGAAGTCGCGCTTCGCTTCGAGGAACTCCTCGCTGCCGTGTCCCGCGAACGTCGTTACGGCGACTCCAGCGCACACAGCGACCGTCCCAGGCAATCGGACGTACAGCGCAATCTGTGGCTCCGGCACTCAGTTTTCCGTCGGCTGGTCGACGACCCCGTGCTCTACTTCGAAGACCTCAGCAGCGCTGAACGCGCGTACCTAGCCTCCCCCACCGGACGGCAACTGCTTCGCCGAGCGGCCGAACAGGGCGGCTTCGTCTTGGAAGAGCGCGCGGAGGGCGTGCTGCTGGTTGACATCGAGAGCGTCGCGACGGATTCCCGTTTCCCCGACGACGCAGGCAACGCGAAGGTGGCCGCGCTCCTCTTGCTCGAGAAGCTCACTGGCCCGGTCACTGTCGAGCAGTTGCGCGTTGAAGCATCTGGGCTGCTCAGCCGATTCCCTCGTTGGGCCGAGGGATATCGCGGTACGGACGGTGCGGCCCGGCTGGCCGCCGATGCGATCGAGGTGCTGATGGCCTTCGGTTTGGCCCAGCTGTCTTCCGGAATCGTCCGGCCGCTTCCCGCGGCAGCGCGCTATACCGTCCGCGAAGCCCGCACCTCTGATCCCGAAGGAGCGTCGGAATGACGGTCACCAAACTCCCTCGGCACGCCGAGGACTCGTTCTCGCCCCAGGCGGACCGGTGGCAACCGGTTCGCGCCGGGATCCTGAACATCTGGCGGTATTACGACGAGGTCTTCGAATTCCACCACGGCAGGCTTCTGCTCCGGGGACCGAACGGCAGCGGCAAGTCGAAGGCACTCGAACTGCTGCTGCCGTTCCTCTTCGACGCGAGCCTCCGCGCGAACAGGCTGTCCACGTTCGGCACCGGCGAACGCACGATGCACTGGAACCTCATGGGCGAAGGTGCGACCGGGGTGACCCGGGTCGGATACGTCTGGCTGGAGTTCCGTTTTCCGGGAACCCCCGAGCGGTGGTTCACCTGCGGCGCACGGCTTCAGGCCAGCTCCCGCACCTCGACCGTGCACCCGGACTATTTCACGACCTCCCAGCGGATCAGGATTCCCGGCGGCCTCGACCTGGTCAACGATTCCGGGCAGCCGCTGACCCGGCAGGCGCTCGAACAACGGCTCGGCGCCGACGGCACGCTCTACGGGAACGCGACCGACTACCGGGCCGAGGTCCGCACCACGCTGTTCCCGGGGCTGAGCGAACAGCGGTTCGACGCGTTGATCCTCGCGCTGCTCCAGTTGCGCATGCCGAAGCTGTCGCAACGGCTGGACCCGGGCATGCTGTCCGACCTGCTCTCCAAGGCGCTCCCGCCGCTGGGCCGGCAGGAAATCGCCGACCTCGCCGAGGGCTTCGAAAGGCTGGACAAGCACCACGAACGGTTGAAGGGGCTGGAGGAGCTGGTCGAATCGACCCGCACGCTGGCTGCCCGGCAGCGGACGTACGCCCAGCGGGTGCTGCGCGCCGGCGCGGGCACGCTGATCTCAGCCACCACCGAGATGGAGAAGCGGGCCTCGACGGCACACGAGTCGGCGGCCCGGTACGAAACCGCGACGCGGGAAAAGGAAGCCGCTGAACACCAGATCGACGAACTGGCCAAGCAGATCCGCACCTCGTCGGCGCACAAGACCGGGTTGATCGAGAGCGAGGCCTATCAGCGCGGTTCGGAACTGGAACTCCTTCGCAGGCGAACCGGCGACGCCAAGTCCCGGGCGGAGCGGTTGACGGCCGCGTCCGGCCGGAAGAAAAAGGCAGCGGAGGAAGACGAGCGCGACAGGAGCATCGCGGAACAAGACGTCCGCCGCCGGACGGAGCACGTACGGAACCTGACCGACGAAACCCGGCAGGCCGCCGTCCGCGCCGGGATGCCCAGCGTGCACAACGAGCTCGCGGCTCAACTGGACGGCGACAACCCGGCCGCGGCCCGGCCGTTGCTGCGCGCCGCCGTGCAAAGCCGGGAGGAGCAGCTGCGGGCAGTCGACGAAGCGCTGGACGGCCACGAGCGCGCCGTCGACCGCCGGGGGCAGGCGGAGGAGGAACTGGAGCAGGCCAGGTCGGCGTTCTCCAAGGCGAAGGAAGAACTGGACCTTGCCGCGGCGCAGCAGACAGCCGCGTTGGAACAGCTGCGAACCGATGTACTCGCGTGGGCGAGTGCCTGTCGCGAGCTGGCGTTTCCCGAGCCTGACCTGCTGCTGGACCTCCTCGAATCAGAACGGGCGTTGAACGCCGAGGTGGAGAACGCGGTCAACACGGCATTGGAGGACATCACCCGGCAGGAAGCTTCCCGCGAAGCGCGGGTGACCGAGTTACGACAGCGACGGGACGACTGCGGCACCGAGATCGCCCGGCTCCAGTCCGAAAAGGACCTTCCCCCGCCCGCGCCGTCGACCCGCACCGCTGACCGGACGCGGATGGCCGGTGCGCCGTTGTGGCGGCTTGTCGACTTCTCCGCCGACAGTCCGGAAAACGACCGCGCCGGAATCGAAGCCGCGCTCGAAGGCGCGGGACTGCTGGACGCTTGGGTCGGTTCGCGCGGCGAGGTTCAGGGCCACGACGTCTTCGCCGACCCGGACGTCTTGCCCGCGGCGGACGGCCGTTCGCTCGCGGACGTCCTTTCCCCCGAGCCCGGCGGCGAGGTCCCGGTACCTGCGGTGCACAGGCTGCTCGCTTCTGTGGGTTTCGGCGACGCGCTGCCCGCAGAAGGCTCCGCCGCGATCGGGGCGGACGGCTCGTGGCGGCTCGGAAACCTCACCGGCAGTTGGCAGAAGAAGCGTCCGGCCTACATCGGCGCAGCCGCCCGCCGACGCGCTCGCGAGCTGAGGATCGAGGAACTGCAGAACGAAATCCTCTTACTGGGCAAGGAAATAGCCGACGTCGAGGCAGAACTGTCCGCGCTCTCCCTACGTCGGCGAACCGTGCGCGACGAGCGGGCGAGCCTGCCTCCGCACACGGCCCTCAACACCGCCGTGAGGCAGCTCGACCTGGCGGAAGCAGGACTCGCCGCGGCCGATCGGCTCGTGCGCGAGCGCATCGAACGGGTCGGCAAGCGAGAACGCGAGGTCGCGGATGCCCTGCGGACGCTGACCGCCTGTGCCGCCGAACACGGGATGCCCGCCGAACGGGCCGCGCTGGCGAATCTGGCCTCGGCCACCCGCGCGTTCCACGCCGCCTGCGAGAACTGGCTGGAAAGCCACGACGACCTGCGCTCAGCGCGGCAAGTGCTCGGCTCCCTGGCCACCCAAGCGGACCGATCCGCTGGCGATGCTCGTCAGCGGGCAGAAGAAGCAGCGGAAGCCGAGGAGGAATATCTGGAGCTAGCGGCGACTCTCGAAGCAGTAGACAGCACTGCCGGGGCCGAGTATCGCGAGGTCGCGGCCAAGATCGAAAAGCTTCGCGGGCACCTCGACGAACTCGAAACCTTACGGAAGTCCACGCAAAACCGGCATACCGAGCTGGCGATCGAGGTCGGGGAATGGCGCAACCGACGGGAGACAGACGCGGCCGAACACGAGAACGCAGTGGCCGATCGCGATGCGGCAGCGCTCCGCTTCCGCAGGCTGGCATCCGGGGTGTTCCCCGCCGACAGCGGCCTCGACGACCTTGAGAGATTCGAAACCGTCCTAGGTTCGAGCGACGGCGTCCGAGCCGCGCTGGATGCCGCGCGGCTGGTAGCTGCTGCCTGGCCGAGCGTTCCGCATTCCCAGAGCAACATCGGCGACGCGCTGCACCGGCTGTCCGAATCCATGCACGCGTGCCGCGACGTTCTCCAAACCCGCGCCGACCTCGACCTCGAAACCGACGAGGACGTGCAGATCTTCACCGCCGTGGTGGACGGGATCCGGGTCGGAGCGGCCGAACTGCTGAAGATCCTGTGCGCGGAAGCCGACGAAAGCCGCCGCGAGATCACCGAACGGGAACGAGAACTCTTCGACCAGACCCTCACCGGCGACACGCGACGGCACCTCGCCGCGCGGATCCGCCAGGCGAACGAACTGGTCGAGAACATGAACAACCGGCTGGAGCAGGTGCGTACCGCGTCGAAAGTCGCCGTCCGGCTGGTGTGGCAGGTCGCCACCGATCTTCCGCCCGGCACGAAAGCGGCCCGCGACCTGCTGCTGAAGGATCCCGTCCGGCTGACCGCGGCCGATCGGGAATCCCTGCACCAGTTCTTCCGCGACCGGATCGAGGAGGCCAAGGCCGACGACACCGCCACTGGCTGGGAACAGCAACTGGCCAAGGTCTTCGACTACACCGGGTGGCACCGGTTCGTGGTGAAGGTCGACCGAGACAACGGAGAGGGCTGGCAGCTGCTGACCCGCAAACTGCACGGCGCGCTGTCCGGCGGGGAGAAGGCCATCGCACTTCACCTGCCACTCTTCGCCGCCGTCGCCGCGCACTACCAGGTCGTGCCGGAGGCACCCCGGATCATCTTGCTCGACGAGGTCTTCGTCGGCGTCGACACGACGAACCGGGGCCAGGTGTTCGCCCTCTTGTCCGCGTTGGACCTGGATCTCATGCTCACGTCCGACCACGAATGGTGCGTTTACGCGGAACTCAGCGGGATCGGGATCCACCAGCTCATCACCGGTGCCGACGGTGACGACGCTGTCACCACCGCCCGCTTCACCTGGGATGGTCACCAGCTTCTCTCGGCAGACGCCGAGTAAAAGCAGCTCGACCTGACCTGCGGCTTCACCCCATCGTGACAACTTTACATTTCACGACCTCTTGTCAATCAAGATGTACATCGCTTACCTTCGTGTAAAGCCAGCCAACGGAGGAGGGCGCGATGAGCGAGATGACCGGCACGGTGCCGCTGGGGTCGACCGAACGCTGGACCGACAAGAAGCGGTACCTGTGGCTGATCGGGCTGGTCGTGCCGTCGCTCGCGTTCCTCGCGATCGGCCTGCACGCCGCGACCGGCTGGGGCGTCTGGTTCTGGATCGGGCCGATCGTGATCCTGGCGATCGTGCCCGCGATCGACCTGGTCGCCGGCCTCGACCGGAGCAATCCGCCGGACGACGTGATCGAACGGCTCGAACAGGACCGGTACTACCGGTGGATCACCTACCTGTTCCTGCCGATCCAGTACGTCGGGTTCGTCTTCGCGTTCTGGCTGATCGCCCGCGGCGAACTGTCCATTGCCGACAAGGTCGGACTCGCGATTTCGATCGGCTGCATCGGCGGGATCGGCATCAACACCGCGCACGAACTGGGCCACAAGAAGGAAAGCCACGAGCGCTGGCTGTCGAAAATCGCGCTGGCACAGAGCTTTTACGGGCATTTCTACATCGAGCACAACCGCGGCCATCACGTGCGGGTCGCGACCCCGGAGGACCCGGCGTCGAGCCGGGTCGGCGAAAGCTTCTACCGGTTCTGGCCGCGTACGGTGTTCGGCTCGCTGAAATCCGCGTGGGGGCTGGAGCGCAAGCGTTACGCCCGCCGTGACAAGCATCCGTTCCGGATCGGCAACGACGTGCTCAACGCGTGGCTGATGTCCGCGGTGCTGTGGGTGGCGATGGTGGCCTGGCTCGGCATCGAAATCCTACCGTACCTGGTGATCCAGGCGGTGATCGGGTTCTCGCTGCTGGAAGTCGTGAACTACATGGAGCACTACGGGATGCTGCGGCAGAAGGTCGGCCCGCCCGAACGTCGCCGGTACGAGCGCGTGGATCCCAGCCATAGCTGGAATTCCAACAACATCGCGACGAACGTCCTGCTGTACCACCTGCAGCGGCACAGCGACCACCACGCCAACCCGACGCGCCGCTACCAGACCCTGCGCGACTTCGCCGAATCTCCGGTGCTGCCGACCGGGTACGCCGGGATGATCGTGCTCGCGCTGTTCCCGCCGCTGTGGCGTCGCGTGATGGATCAGCGGGTGCTCAACCACTTCGACGGCGACATCAGCCGGGCCAACATCCAGCCGTCGAAGCGGGAGAAAATCCTTGCCCGGTACGGCTCGTCTGCTACCGAGACTGTGGCAGTGCTGGACGACGTGCGCGGCGACGCCAGCGAAGGCGGGATGTGCCCGGGCTGCGGATATGTGTACGACGAACAGCGCGGCGACCCGCGCGAAGGCTTCCCCGCCGGTACGCCGTGGTCGTCCATTCCGGACAGCTGGTGCTGCCCTGACTGCGGCGTAAGGGAAAAGGTCGACTTCGTTGCTCCCGGAAGGATGAGTGTGTGATGCGGATCGAAGCGGATTTGAACAAGTGTGACGGCCTGGGCATGTGCGAAGCGATGGCACCGGACTTCTTCGAGGTGGGCGACGAGGGCACGGTCGTCGTGCTCGACGGGAACCCCGGCGAGGAGCACCGGACCGACCTCGCCGCGGCGGTCGACGCCTGCCCGGTGCTCGCGTTGAAGCTGGTGTCATGACGCTCGCGGTGGTCGGCGCCTCGCTGGCGGGACTGCGAGCGGTCGAATCGGCGCGGCGGACCGGGTACGACGGCCGGATCGTGCTGATCGGCGCGGAGGACCGGCTGCCGTACGACCGGCCTCCGCTGTCGAAGGCGTTCCTCGCGGCGGACGGTCCCGTTGCGGTGGAACCGTTTCTCAGCGCGGACGACCTACGCGGCCTCGGTGTCGACCTCCGGCTGGGCACCCCAGCGACCGGGCTCGACCCGATCGCCCGGGAGATCCACACCGGCGACACGACGATCCCCTATGACGCGGCGGTCATCGCCACCGGAGCCGCCGCCCGGGTTGTCCCGGGCACCGCGGAGATCTCCGGCATTCACTCCCTGCGGACCGCCGACGATGCCATGGCCATCAGGTCCGCATTGGACAGTGGCGCTAGGACAGTCGTGATCGGTGCCGGATTCATCGGCTCAGAAGTCGCTTCAGCAGCACGCAAACGCGGCCTTCCAGTATCCATTGTGGAAACACTGGACACGCCTTTGGTGCGCGCGATCGGACCCGAAGTCGGCGAGGTCTGCGCGGATCTGCATCGCACGGCAGGCACCGATCTCCGGCTGGGCACCAGGGTCACCGGTTTCGCGGCGAAAGACGGTGCGGTAACCGGGGTCCGGCTGTCTACCGGCGAAGTCCTTCCAGCCGACCTGGTCGTCGCGGGAATCGGCGCGGCCCCCGCCACCGGCTGGCTGCGCGACAGCGGACTCCTGCTGCACGAACGCGACGGCGGCATCATCTGCGACGGCACTCTCGCCGCCGCACACGGTGTCTACGCCGCCGGTGACGTCGCGCACGTGGCGAACGCGCTGTTCGACGGCGAGCTGATGCGGCTGGAACACTGGACGAACGCGGCCGAGCAGGGTGCGGCCGCGGCCCGGCACGCGCTGAACCCCGCGAGCGCGCGGGTGTTCAGCGCCGTGCCGTATTTCTGGTCCGATTGGTACTCGCACCGCATCCAGTTCGTCGGAACGCCGCGCGCGGACGAGGTCGTCGTCGCGGTACCGGCCGAGCACGGCTTCACCGCGCTGTACCGGCGCGGCGACCGGCTCGTCGGAGCGTTCACCGTCGACCGGCCGCGCGACATCATGAAGTACCGCAAGCGGATCGCCGCGCGGACGCCGTGGTCCGAGGCAGTCGCCTTCGCACTCGAAACGAGTGAACACTGCGTGGCGTAGCCACCCCGTTGAGGGCGGTGGCGGGGAGGAAGGTGGAAGAATGACCGTCATGAGCGTGCTTCCGGTGCCCGCGGGCGGCCAGTACCGGCAGCCCATCATCACCGCCGCCATCGAACTCACCGCGAAGTCCGGCTGGTCAGCGGTCACTATGGCGCGGCTGGCCGATCTGGTCGGCGTGAGCAGGCAGACCGTCTACAACGAGATCGGCTCGAAAACCGCCCTCGCCGAGGCGATGATCTCGCACGAGCTGCACCGGTTCCTCGCAGTGGTGAGCACCGCCTTCGACCGGCATCCGGCCGACCTGGTCGAGGCGATCTACGACGCCGTCCGCTCGGTGCTCGAACTGGCCGACGACAACATCCTGCTGCGCGCCATCGCCTCCGCGACCCACGGCACCGACAACGAATTCCTGCCGCTGCTGACCACGCGCGCCGGCACCCTGCTCACCGAGGCGAAAGCCGTGCTGCGCGGCCGGGTCCGCAGCTACGCCCCGCCGTTGGACGACGGTCAGCTCACCGTGGTCATGGACCTCGTAGTGCGCACGGTGCTGAGCCACGTGATGCAGCCGTCGGGCACGCCCGCCGAGACCGCCGACGGCCTCGCGTGGGTCGCCGCCCGGGTGCTCGGCACCGCGCCGTCGGCACCGATGCGCACCCGCTCGTAATCGAGATGCGCGGTCGAGGCATCACGTGTCAGCCTGCCGCGCGTGAACCGTGAACGACTTTCCGCACTCGCCCACACCCGGCACCCCATCGCGGCCCCGATCAGCGACGACGAGGGCCAGCGCCTGCTCGACCTGAGCATCCCGCACGAGGACGCGGCGATACTCGATCTGGGCTGCGGCGGTGCCGAATGGCTCATCCGCGCCCTCACCGCGCACCCGAAACTCCGCGCCGTCGGCGTCGACACCTCGGAATTCGCCCTCTCCCGCGCCCGGACCGCCGCTGCCGCACAAGGCGTCGCCGACCGGCTGACCCTGCACCAGCAGCCCGCCACCGAATTCCCTGCCACAGCCGAGTTCGACACCGTCCTGTGCATCGGCTCCACCCACGCCTTCGGCGGTCTGCCCGACACCCTCGAAGCAATGCGAGCCCACGTCCGCCCAAGCGGCCGTGCCCTGCTCGGCGACGCCTACTGGGATGCCGAGCCGACCCCCGCCGCCCTCGAAATCTTCGGCGACCTGCCGGACCTGCCCGAACTCCTCGACCAGGTGATCGCCGCCGGCTGGACCCCGGCCCACGGCCACAACAGCACCCGCGCCGAACTGGACGCCTACGAATGGTCGTGGACCGGCAGCCTCACCGAATGGGCCCTGGACCACCCCGAAGACCCCGACCAGGCAGAAGCCCTCGCCGCGGCGGCCGCCCACCGAAACGAGTGGCTCCGCGATTACCGGGACTCGTTCGGCTTCGCGTGCGTCGCGCTGCGCGCTTGACAAAACTTCTTGTCAATGCCAGTTTCGGACTCGACCCCAACCCGCGAAAGGGAAGTCCGATGACCGACCTCGTGCCGTTCCTGATGTTCCAGAAGCGCGACGCCGCCGAGGCGATGGCCTTCTACACCTCGCTGTTCCCCGGCGACTCCGTGCTGTCCGAACAGCGCTACGGCGCCGACGGCCCCGGTCCGGAGGGGACGATCGTGATGGCCGAGTTCACCGTCGCCGGGCAGCGGGTGCGGTGCAGCGACAGCTTCATCAAGCACGGCTTCGACTTCACGCCGTCGACCTCGCTGTTCGTCACGGTCGACTCGGCCGGCGAACTCAAGCGGCTCTACGAGGCGCTCGGCGAGGGCGGCGGAACGCTGATGCCGCTGGACGACTACGGCTTCGGTCCGTTCGCCTGGGTGAACGACCGCTGGGGCGTGTCGTGGCAGTTGAGCGCCAAGGGCTGAGCTTTCCCGGCAGGATGCACGTACGGTTTCTTTTTGCGATCGCTAATCGGGGTGGATCTGCAGCTCGAGCGCAATTCCCGACACTATTGACTCATTGGCAAATGCCCGGAAAAGGAATGCGAGCCGGTTAACCACGGACGGGTTAACCCGGGGTATTCGGACACCGCTATGGTGGGCTTCGGGAGGTTGGCAATCAGCCTGAGGGGGGGCCGATACCGCATCCCGAGGCCAGTCGCTTGACCTGCAGCAGTCCGCCGGGGCGGCCTCTGCTCAGGGCAGGCGGCTGGCCTTTTTGCCGCGGCACGGAATCAAGGGCCACGAGAGTGGGGAAACCACGTTTTCCGGCACCAAAACCCACGCCGGGGAAAATGCCGGGACGGAATTCGCGAACCGCGTCCTAGGCGCCCCGGTTCCGGTACAGCCACCACACGTCCCGGCCGAAAGACCAGCTCAGCGTCGCCACCGCGACCCCGGCCAAGACCACCGGCGCGACCCCCGCCGCCGCGGCGGTCAAGGCGATTCCCTGCAAAGCCGCCACCGCCTTCCGCGCCCAGCTGGGTCGCAGCGGTGCCCGAAGCCACGGCCACAGCCGCGCCGCCGCGACGAAGGCGTAGCGCATCAGGCCGATCGCCAATACCCACGGGCCGACCGATGTCGCGACCAGGACGCTCAGCACGAGGATCAGGAAGGCGTCCGCTTCCATGTCGAACCGGGCTCCCAGCGCGGAGGCAGTTCCGGTGCGGCGCGCGACGTGGCCGTCTAGTGCGTCCAGGGCAAGAGCGACCGCCGCGATGGGGACGATCAAGGCCAGCGGCGGGTGTCCGCCCAGACGGTCGGCGACCAGTGCGGTCACGCTGCCGATCAGGGCCGCGCGGGCGAGGGTCACCTGGTCGGCGGGGCCCAGCCGGTACACCCGGATCCGCCAAGCGCCCTGGGTGAGCAGCACCAACAGGCCGAGGAGGTAAGCCACGCCGACCGCCCAGCCGGCGAGGCCGAGGCCGGTCGTCACCGTCAGCAGGGTCAGCAGGGCGAGCTGCGCCAGCAGCGCGGGGGCCTGCTGGACGACCGTTGAACCCAGTTCGGCCGGGGTTCGTGTACAGGTGGAGACAGCCATTTCTCCTCGATCCGGCAGCAACGGAGGACAACCTTGACACGGGCGGCGCAGGCCTTCTGGTTCACTTCGGCCGGGGGCGGGGAGATCCGATCGGCCGAAACAGCTGCTCCGCAAGCCGGCGAAGTGCTGGTCCGAACGCGTTTTTCGGCGTTGAGCCGCGGCACCGAAAGTCTCGTGCTGCGCGGCGGGGTGCCCGCGAGCCAGCAGGACATCATGCGCGCGCCGTATCAGGAAGGCGACTTTCCGTGGCCGGTCAAGTACGGCTACCTGAACGTCGGCGAGGTCCTTTCCGGACCGCCGGAGCTGACCGGCCGCACGGTGTTCTGCCTCTACCCGCATCAGACCGAGTACGTCGTGCCCGCGTCGGCAGTCACGGTGGTGCCCGATGACGTTCCCGCGGCTCGGGCAGTGCTCGCCGGGACCGTCGAAACCGCGGTGAACGCGCTCTGGGACGCGGCACCGCTGGTCGGCGACCGGATCGCGGTGGTCGGGGCGGGCATGGTCGGGTGCAGCGTCGCGCGGCTGCTGTCCCGGTTTCCCGGCGTGGACGTCCAGCTCGTCGACCCCGACCCGGACCGCGAAGAGGTCGCGGACGCGTTCGGCATCCGTTACGCCACCCCGGAAACCGCCAGCGGCGACCTCGACCTGGTGGTGCACGCCAGCGCGACCGACGCCGGGCTCGCGCGTTCGCTGGAACTGCTCGGCAACGAGGGCACGGTGGTCGAGCTGAGCTGGTACGGCGACCGCCAGGTGTCGGTGCCGCTCGGCGAGAACTTCCATTCGCGGCGGCTTACCGTGCGCGGCAGCCAGGTCGGTACCGTCTCGCCAGCCCGCTCGGCGCGGCGCGGTTACGGCGACCGGATGGCGCTGGCGCTGCGGCTGCTCGCGGACCCGGCGTTCGACGTCCTGATCACCAGCGAATCAACGTTCGCCGAGCTGCCGGACGTCGCGGCGCGGCTAGCGAACGGAACTCTGCGCGGACTGGCTCACCGGATCACCTACCCGTAAAGGAGAACGCGTTGTTCAGTGTCACCGTGCGCGATCACATCATGGTCGCCCACAGTTTCCGCGGCGAGGTTTTCGGCCCGGCGCAACGCTTGCACGGCGCGACGTTCGTGGTCGACGCGACGTTCCGGCGGTCCGAATTGGACTCGGACAACATCGTCGTCGACATCGGGCTCGCCACCGAGCAGCTCGGCGCGGTGCTCGCCGACCTGAACTACCGGAACCTCGACGACGAACCCGATTTCGCCGGGATCAACACGTCGACGGAATTCCTCGCCAAGGTGATCGCCGACCGGCTCGCGGACCGGATCCACGCCGGGGAACTCGGCGAGAACGCGCGCGGCCTGGCCCAGATTTCGGTGACGCTGCACGAATCCCACGCCGCTTCGGCCGGATACGAGCGTTCCTTGTGACCACAGCGGACTCTTCCGGTTACGCGCCGGAGTGGCTGAAACTCAGAGAGCCCGCCGACACCGCGGCGCGGGCGGCCGATCTGGTCGCCCTGCTCCCGGACGGCCCGGCGGTCATCCGGGATCTCGGCTGCGGCACCGGAGCGATGGGCCGCTGGCTGAGCGGTCGCCTGCCGAAGCCGCAGCGGTGGATTCTGCACGACCAGGACCCGAGGCTGCTGGAGATCGCCGCGCGCAGCCTTCCGCCGGGGATCGACGTCGAGACGGAACAGGCGGACGTGACCCGGCTGGAGCTGAGCGGCACTTCTTTGGTCACGGCTTCCGCCTTGCTGGATCTCCTTACCGAGGAAGAAATCCAGCGATTGGTGAAGTCCTGTGTGGACGCGAGCAGCCCAGCGCTGTTCACGTTGTCCGTGACCGGATCGGCCGAGATAGCGCCACCGGACGAGGCAGACGAAGCGCTCAACGACGCCTTCAACGACCACCAACGCCGCGGCGGAAAGCTAGGCCCGGAAGCGGTCGCCTGCACTGCGGCAGAGTTCAAGCGGCACGGCTGGACAGTCCACACCAGACCGTCACCGTGGCGGCTCGGTCCAGAACATCGCGAACTCATCGACACCTGGTATCGCGGTTTCGTCGCTGCCGCACTGGAACAAGACCCGTCCCTGGCAGTACCCGAGGATCGGCGGATCACCGACGTCACCGTGCACCACCAAGATCTACTCGCTCTCCCCTGATTCCCGCCGCGCCCGGGCCCGGCGTTTGCCCTCGTGCATCGCCGCGACCCGGGCGACCGGGATCGTGTGCCCTTCGGCGACGAGATCCGCGGGAAGTTCCTGTGGCTCGGGCAATTCCTCCGCCCACGGGTCAGCGCCGCCCAGCAGCTCCACCGCGGTCTTCACGGTGAAATCCGCCGGTTTCACGTTGTCCGCGTCCGCCCAGCGAACCGGGAACGACACCGGCGCGCCCGGCCGGATCCGCGGACTGTAAACGGCCGCCACCGTAGCCCCGCCCGCGCGGGTCGAATCGAGGAACACCTTGCCGTGCCGGTCTTCCCGGATGAACGCCGTGGTCGCCAGCTGCGGATCAATCCGCTCCGCCCGCGCACCGACCGCACGGGTCGCCGCCGCTACGTCCTCAAAGGACAGACCGGGAACCAGCGGAACGAACACGTGCACGCCTTTGGATCCGCTGGTCTTCAACGCACCGGCGAGCCCGGAATCGGCCAAGGCCTGCCGCACCAATCGAGCCGCCGCCACCGCGACGCTGAAGTCCGCGCCCTCCGGCGGGTCGAGGTCCATGATCAGATCGGTCTGGCCGACCGGATCCACCCGGGACAGCGCGGGATGCAGTTCGACCGCGCGCTGATTGCCGAACCACAGCAGCGTCCGGCGGTCGTTGCACAGTCCATAGGTGACTGTCCGGTGTGAACTCTCCGCCCACAGTTTCGCCCGCGGCACCCATTCCGGCGTGTACTTCGGCAGGTTCTTCTGCATGAACGCGTCCTGCCCGCGCAGCACCCGCATCACCGACAGCGGACGGTCGCGCAGCACCGGCAGCAACCGGTCCGAGACCGCGTCGAAGTAGTCGATGAGGTCGCGTTTCGTCACCCCGGCGTCGACGAACAGCTCTTGGTCGAGGTTGGTCAGGGAAACCCCTTCGCGCACCTCATCCGCTTTACTCATGCTGCCTCCGCGGCAGGAAGTACGTCGGCAGTGGCCATCCGCCAACCCTTGCCGACCAGACCATCCCGGTCAACCGCTTAGACGAGCGGTTTCCCTTTCCGCAACCGCCGCCGGAAGTCGGCGAGGCAGGCGTCATAGGGGAAACGCCGCGCGCGCAACGGAAGCCGTTCGGCCATTCGGCCGATCCCGCGCATCAGCCGATCGAACCTCCGCTGGTCCGCGTCCGACCACGGCAGCCGCATCTGCTCGCGGAACACCTCCGGCAGGAATCCGGTCGTGACGAAGCGGTGGAACCGTCCGAAGAGGAGCGAGAACGGCCGGGGCAGGAATTCCAGGTTCGCGATGGCGGTGAGGTATTCCCGGAGCCGGTCGTCGATGTCCACCTTGGCCAGCCCGTCCGCCCAGTACGCGGCGAAGTCGTCCGGCCAGTCTTCCGGACGCACCTGCAGCGTCGTGCCGAGCACCGCGGCCTCGGCGTACCAGGATTCCGGAGCGGGACGGCCGAGAAACACGCGATGCACGTCCTCAACGCCGTGACACAGACAGGCAGCGACCCACAGCTGGAGCTCACGGTCGAAAGCGCGGTACCGCACCGGACTCGCGTCGGTCGAAACCACCTGCGCGTGCACTGCGTTCACCGCCCGCCGGTACGCCGCCCGGTCGGCGTCGGTGCCCAGCACGGCGACCGCGAGATAGGTGACGGTGGTGCGCGTGCGTTTCAGCGGATGTTTGAAGAGATTCCCCGAATCGACCCGGCTTTCCAGCACGCCGTACCCGACCGCCGGCCGGCCGAGCTGCATGATCACGTTCGCGCCGCCCGCGAGCAGGCTGACGCCGAGCATGCCGTCCTGGAGCATCCATCCAGGGGAACCCCTCCGTTGACACATTGTCAAGAGCTGTCAGGCGCGCACGACCCGCACGTCCGCCACCTCCAGCAACCCGTCCAGGTGCACCCGAGCCCGCGTTTGCACCGGATCGACGATGAGCCCGTCGCGCCGGACCAGGTCGAGAACGTGCGCCGCCAGCGGAAGCACCATGTGCCGTCCCCAGCAGCGCTCGTTACTGTGCCCGAACGGGAGATAGCCGGGGTGGTTATCCGGGTCCAGCGCGGCCCAGCGGCTCGGCCGGAACTCGTCGGGCGCGTCCCACAGTTCGGGGTCGCGGTGGCTGAGCAGCGGCAGCAGCAGGACGTCGTCGCCGGGGCCGATCCGGGCGTCCACCTCGGCGAACTCCGGCGAACGCACGCGCAGGATGTTCCACGACGGCGGCAGGAGGCGCAGTGCCTCGTTGAGCAGGTACTCGGTCGGCACGTCGCCGTCGAGCGGCGAACTGAGCCACAAAGCGTTCGTGACCAGCGCGGCGACGGTGAAGCAGATCGGCCCGGCCACGCGCCGGTAGAGGTACATCGCGAAGCGGCGCTCCTCGAAGCTGTCCGCTTCGAGCACCATCCGCGCCAAGGCGGACAGCGCGACCTCGGGCGCGGGCCGTCCCCACAGCGCGGCACCGGTGGCGACTGCGGCCCAGGTGATCTTCGGCGTGAGCTCAAGCCGACGGTCGACGAGGACCCGGAATCGGCGCTGTTCGCGCCCGAAGACCAGGTCACGCAGGTAGTTGTGCGGCACGGCGGGCCAGGTTCCGGCGAGGCTGGCGGCACCGAGCGGTTTCTTGAGCGCGGCCCGCACGTCCGCACCGACCGCCCGCATCAGCGCCGATGATTCTGGCCGCGTGACAACCCGGCCGCGCACCGGCTTGAACGTCGGCCGCTCCTCGGCATTCGCCGGCCGGCTCCGCAGCAGCGCGTCCATCAACGACGCCCCGGCGACGCCGACCGTGTCCGGTTCCAGCCGAAAGAAGGATTTCCCCCGATAACGGTCGAACAGTTCTTGAATCCGCGGCGCGAATACCACCTGCCGCACTTTGTTCCGTTCAGCGGGAATAGTCACCGAACAACTCCTCGGGATCGGCGGTACCGGCCGGTACCGGGAATTCCGGAACCGGCCGGTACCGCCCTGATGAGACCGTCAGATCCAGCCGTACCAGGCGTAAGACTTCAGGCTCTTGCTCGGGAGGGCCTTGCGCACGAGACGAACAAGCTTCACGGAAATGCCTCCGTCTTCTCGGGAAGTTCGACCGCACTCGCGGTCGATTCCGACAGTACGACGAATTCCCGGGAATTCGCGGCAAGACAACCTGAACGGCCCACTGCGGCCGTTCTGTCCGGGAGCGTCAGGTCGTCGGTTCGGGAATTCCGGCCCGGATTCCTTGGCGAATCCGCGGCGGCGTCGGTATCCTTCGCGACCCGCTAAAGCACCGACTGGGCAAACTCGATGAGTGCCCGAGCCGCGGGTCCAGCGGGGCCGTCCGACCGCCACGCCAGCGCCAGCTGCCCGCGCAGCTCCGGCCGCAACCGCAGAGTGTGCACGTCCCCGGCGTAGTAGCGAGCCAGTGATTCCGGCACCAGCGCCACGCCGAGGCCGCGCATCGCGAGCTTGGCCAGCACGTTCGGGTCGCTCGCCTCGATCGTCACCCGCGAACGCAGCCCGGCCGCGGCGAACCCGCGGTCCAGCACACCACGCATCCCGGTGCCCTTCGGCAGGCAGATCAGCGACCGTTCGGCCAGCTCAGCGAGGGTGAGCGAGGTGCGGTCCGAGAATTCGTCGCGCGGCGCGGTAACGGCGACCAGCTCCTCGTCGAGCACGATCTGCGTGGTGAGCCCAGCGGGCACGCCGTCGGCCAGTCCGATCACCGCGACGTCCAGCCGTCCTTCGCGCAGCGCGTCGACCATCAGGTCGGAATTCGCTTCGCTGAGCGTGATTTCCACTCCCGGATAGCGCTCGGCGAACCCGGCCAGGAACTCCGGCAGCTCCACCGGCCCGAGGGAAGTCACCATCCCCATCGCTACCTGGCCGCGCACCAGCCCTTCGTGCTCCGCGACCGTTTCACGCACCGCCGCGACCGCCGCGAGCGCGGCCCGGGCGTGCGGCAGAGCGGCCTCGCCGACGCCGGTAAGCCGTACCGTTCGGCCGGACCGGTCGAACAACGGCTGCCCCAGCTCGCGTTCCAGCCGTCGGATCTGCGCGCTGACCCCGGGCTGCGCGACGTGCATCCGGGCCGCCGCGCGGGTGAAGTTGGCTTCTTCCGCGACAACCCTGGATCTCCTAGTGCACTTCTTCCGAGGCTTCTGACCTGCGGATATCTTCCTAAGATCTGGTGTACTTCTACACATGGCATGGTGAGGCCGTGTGCGCGGCTGATGTACATGCGGCCGTGATGACGAGTGTTCGCGGCTCGCGGCTCGCGGGGCGGGAGTAAAACCCGCTCATGTGCAAGCTGCCGGATGTACGCTGGTCAGCAGGGTGATCACTACTCAGGGGCAGAGGATGGGCGCACAGGGTTCGCGACGGGGGCACTCGGCAGTCCGACGCTGCCAGGGGTGCGGCTCTGCGCTGGCAGCGGACAACACCGCTCAAACATGTGGGCGGTGCCTCAGGGATCAGCGGGACCGACTGCGGACACCGCCTCACCTTGATGACAGTTTTTTCGAAACGCCAGAACTCCGTGCCGCATTTGATAGCCATCACATCGGCAGAGTCTTCAAGGCGTATAGGCATCATCCGCAGCACTTGAAGCTCTACGGCAAGGCGCTCAACCAAGAAATACTCGGCCAATGGCTCGGGATCAACCAGGCCCAGGTGAGCAGGCTTGAAAACGGCCCGCGCGAGGTGAACATCACGACACTGACCCACTATGCGCAGGTGCTTCATCTGCCGCAGCACATGCTTTGGTGGGACTTTCCGGGCCAGAGTCGCCGAACATCACCACAGCGCACGATAGACAATCTTCTTGTAGCGGCACCGGCGAATTTCATTGGAACCGGCCTCAGCGCACTAGATACGGTTGACAGCTACCTCCTTGCCGAGGAATTCCTCTACGAGGATCGTGAGCCTGTTCCACTCTCCGCCCTGGCTGGCACCATTCGCGAGATGACGTCCGACCTCATGACTATGGATTTCAAGCACGGGGGTGGGCATGTCCGGCGACTCTTGCGGAACTACTTTAGGGATGAAGTTGCCCCGCTGCTGAGTTGGAACTATCCGGATTCAACTCTGCAATGTGAGGTGTTCGGCGCTGCCGCAGAAACCTTGCAACTCCTTGGATGGAGTGCATACGACGCTGGACTCCAGGAAGAAGCGAAGCGTTACTTCATAAAGGCTTTGCAGCTTTCCAAACAGTCCGGAGATATCGTGATGCAAGGACGGCTACTTTCCAACCTCTCTCATCAAGCGAACTTCCTTGAACAGTTCGACACGGCTTTAAAGCTTGCCAGAGATGCTCAGAACGTCGCATCGGGTACTGCAAGCAACACGGTTATGGCAATGCTGGTCTCCATGGAAGCTCGCGCACTAGCTAGCAAGGGCGATGCCCCGGGATTTGCCAAGGCAATGCATCGGGCGGAACAGCTTCATGAATCCCGCAACATCGAGAATGATCCAGCGTGGTCTTCATACTTCAACGATCAGGAGATAGCCAGCGAGGCCGCGCACGGCTTTAGAGATCTAGGGAACGCTGAGAAAGCCCGCGAATTCGCTAGTATCGCCCTCGACCCGGAGTACACGCCTCCGAGGACTCTCGGCTTTATGCGACTCGTAGCCGCGTCTGGCGTGCTGGCAGGCGGCGATGCGGAGCAGGCCGCCTCATTGGCCTCCGAAGCGATATCGCTCGGGGTGTCTTTGCAGTCGGCCCGCTATGTCAAGTACATCACAGACTTCTACGGCGCATTGACTGCGGCGGACGCGAAACTGGGGGCTCAGATATCCGGGGCGCTACACCTCCACTATCCGGCCATGAAGCTAATCGGCTAGCGCGGACTCCACGCATCCCCAACTTCGCCGGTGCGAATAGTGTGCATTCTGACATCGAACTCCCTTTTTATGTCCTCGGAGTGGTCTATATTCTGCATGATCCAAGTCGTCATTTTGATCTCTTGAAGCTGCCTAACGACGTCGAATCCACTCCACCTGGTGATGTCATATCCATATGCATCGGCGAATTCGGCGTACTGCTCGTCGGTCCACCATTTCGCTGTGGTGTACTCGGTCGCCGTCACTGCTAGGTCAAGCTCCGGATGTCCCCATCCCGTCCGCTCAAAGTCAATTAAAACCGGAGAGCCGTCAGTGGAGATCATAAGGTTTTGGATGTGGCCATCGCCGTGAACCGGTGCCTTGTCAAACTTCCAATCGAGATCATTGAATGCATCCCGCAAATCGCGGAACTTGGCGAGGATGTAAGACTTGTCAGCCTCGGGTGCCGGTGATGTTTCCAGCCTGCGCTCAAGTCGACTTTCAATGCCAGCGGAAGGAAGCTCAAAATTGGACGGATCTGGCAAATTCCGCGGCTCGGGCAAATCATGAAATCGACGCAAGAGCGTTCCAAGTGTCGCTACCTCGTTCGGGTTCGCGACGCGACCGGGTATGAACTCCCAGAACGTCACCGGATGCCCCTGAGCCTCGACTGGCTGCGACAAACGGCCGACAACGCGAGCGGCGGGAAATTCAAAACCACTAAGCCACTTCGAGACAAGTACTTCGTTCTGAACTTGACTCCAGTAATCCATTGTACGAGCAATCCGAACTACTACCGGTCTATCTGCAAGACGATATATAGCGTTCTCGCCCAGCCGGATAAGGTCCGCATCGGCTGGATTGAACCCAACCTCGCGGCAAGCGGCGGTCAGTGTTGCACGACTTGCAGCGGGCGAGAACTCAGTCTCACCCGCTGCCGCAGTATTGTCACCCGTTGAATCAGCCACGCTCTAAGGCTAGCACCCAGCAGACGCTATGAGCGGCCGTGTACATGCTATGAGCGGCTGCGCGCCAGGGCTTCACGAGCCCTGGCTACGCCCCGTCGGCTTACAGGAATTGATCCCATATCCGTCTCCAGCCTATGGGTTTTATCGGTGTTTTGATAGAGTCCGCGAATTGCATCCACGGCGACGAGGTAGTGACGGTGCACGCGGATCAGGTCGGGGTACAGTTCTTGGAGTTTCGCCAGGGACACTCGCCCCGGCAGGGCATGTGTACCGTCGGGCGTCACTACTCGGCAGGTATTTTCGAACGCTTCGGCATAAACTATCTGCTTGCGTCCGATGAAAACCGCTGATCCATCGCTTTTGTGCAATTTGAAGACATAATAAGATGTAGGTTGTTGCAGCTCTCTTGTCAGAGAATTCGCCGCCTCTAGCAAATTTTCGAGCGCTTCGATGTGTCCGCGCATTGCCTCGCTGCCGGGTGCTGTGATGCGGACACAGAGATGATCGAGCCCGTGCGGGTAGATGTATTTGACATTTGTTGATATGAATCCCACGTCCCTTAATGTGCGAACGTGCATCGCGATGGTGGAGGCGGGAACGTCGGCAATTCGCGCCAACTGGGCTGCGCCGCACCACCCGCCATCGCTCAGGCCGCAAAGCAACAGGAGTCGCGGCCGCACTAGTAAAAGTGGATTGAGTTCGGAGTCAAGCTCATACATTCAAGTGAGTATTTCCGGATTTGCGGGAGCCCCTATTGCTATATGCTTTCAGCAAGGCGGCGCTCCAGGTGTTTGTCGACGCGTGTAGCGTCGCGGTGTTTTTGGGAGGGGAAGTCGGCCGGAGAGAGTGCCGTTCTGAAGCGGGTCGGGTGTTAACGTCCCGCGTCGGATTTTGGGGATGGGCCGGGTTGTCTCGCTGGCGGTTTCCTGGTCGATGCGCTTGTGTATTCCTGCTACGGAACGAGAGCTGTAATGCCGGAGGAATTTGCGTCGCCTGCGACTGCTTGCATGTTCGCTGAGCATCCAGGTTCCGAGAGCGGCCAGGGGTACCGCTATCACTGCCAGCGAGAACAACCCCCAGCCATTCATTGGATTTCGGGCGGATGCCGCCGGGACGGCGGGCGATCCTGAACCGCGCTCCCGGACTCTTCCTGAAAGGCGGCGTGATTTTGGAGAAGTCGGGAAAGCTCCCCGAGCATGCCCGCGTACTCGTGTTGCTTCTCGGGTGTCATTGTGCCGAGCATCAAAGCATTGGCTACAGGTTCCGCGTGGGCGCTGACCGCGCGAAGCGAGTCGATGAGCGCCTTGGTTTCGTTGTCCATGGCCGCTCGTCTATTCTTTCTGCGCGTCGTTGTCGTTGTCTTCTTGCGTCATCCTCAGGACATTTCCGAGAAATATCGCTTGCTGGATTTTTCCTTCAGACAGGGCATGCAGGGCTGCTGCGGCCCGCTTGCGATTCTTTTTTTGTCGGCGGCCGTGCGGGTGCCTTTGCTGCTTTCGGGTCGGGCTTGGGCTGGTTCTTGTCACTCAATTGCTGTCCTTAGTCGCATTGCGAGAACTTGTGCGCGGGCGGAAAATTCCAGGCGTTCCAGCATCTGGTCTTGCAGGAGGCCGTTTTGGGCGAGGTGGCGCAGGCTCGGCACTACCACGTGGTGCGCGTCGGCGCGGATCAGTTCGGCGATCAGTTCTTCGAAAGCCTCGCGGGAGCCGCAATGGAACTCGAAAAAGAATCGGACGAAGTGCAGTCCGGATCGTTCGGCGTATTCGACTGTCTGGTCTTCGAGCAGTTTGACTTTCTCGTCCTCCACATCGCGCGGTACTCGCATGTAGCCGTAGGCGTGCGGCACAGTCCGCACAGTCCGTGGACTGTCGAGAACCGCCGCCGAGCCGGTCTTGTTCATGATTCAGCTCCGCTCGCTTCTGTTTCCCCTCGCTAAACCTTGTAAGGTCTCCATTCGATGCACGTGGGGCGCTTCCAGGTGTCAAGCCATTCGAGAAGTCCCATTCGTGCGAGCGAAACCGGGATCAGCGCGGTTCGGGGAAATACCGCGCCGGTTTCGCCGTCGCAGATAAGGTCCAGTTCGGGGACCGGTCGTTCCGGATTGTAGGACGTGGCGATGGGCATCACCGGGTCGTCGTGGTCCCGGTAAGTCAGTGCGGCAAACGCGTACACGGTGGATACGCTGATCAGAAATTGATGGTTGGGAAAGGGTCCGTCTTTTTTGGAGGTGTAGAACTCCTGCTCTCCGACGCACAACACGCTTTCCTGCTCTGTGTGGTCGATGTCGAGGATTTGGTCCACCAGCGCGGCGGCGGCGTTCTTTCCTTCTGCGGCGACCGCGATTCCAGTGGCCAATGCTGCGGTGAGGATCACGCGGGAATCACTGTGCGGCGGGCGCGGTAGGTCATCGGAGATCCTGCCTTTCCTGGTTGCCGGTGCGGGGTCAGTGGCAACAGTCGGGCGTGAGGACGCGAGGCGTCTATGCCGGATCTCGCATGGAGCATGCGCGGCTCCGCATAACGGCAGGTCAAGGCCGGTGAGGGTTACTGTGGGTTTCATGGCGAACACAGGGCGGGGGCAGGGTCGGAAGCCCGGCAGGGCCGAGTGGGCTGCGCTGGCGGCGGCGGGCGCGGCGGCGCTGGTTTTGTGGCGCCTGAGCGGCGATTGGTGGCCGTGGCTGCTGGCGGTGGGCGTGCTGGCGGTGGCCGCGATGATCGGAGTGCGGCGGCCGGGGGCGCTGGCGGCCGGGCTGGCGGCGGCGGATGCGTGGTGGTTGTCGGCGGTGCCGTTGTGGGGGTGGGCGCTGGCGGTCGGCGGGATCGTCCTCGCGGTGGGGTTGTGGTGGCTGTGGACTCTGCGGGCGCACCGATCGGTGCCGACGACCCCGGCGGGGCGCCTGCCCGCGCCGAGGGCTTCTCAGGCGGCGGTGGTGCCGCCGGAGAGTCCGGCGGAGGTGACCGCGCCGATTCCCCGGGTCCGGGCCGCGAGGCTGCCCGTTCCGGGGCTGGGGCGGCCGGTGCGCGGCTGGCACGCGGCGGCGGCGCTGGCGGCCGGACTGGGGTTGGTCGCGGCCGGGCTGGTCGGGTGGCGCGCGGACGCGGCGCAGCGGGCCGCGCAGCAGCAACGCGACCTCGACGCGGCGCACGATGCCGCCTATCCGGGGATCTTGCCCCGCAGCGGGGCGGACCTGGTCCACGCGCTGGTGGGCGCGATCGCGACCGTGCACCCGGAACGCGGATGCTTTTTCTTCGCGCCTCAGGCGGGCAGGGATTTCGCGGCGTCGGTCGGCGCGGACACGTGCGAACACGCGATCGGCATTCTCTCGCGGCAGGTTCCGGGCGGGGTGCGCGGAGGCATCGCGTATCAGAATGCGACCGGCGCATACGTGCTCGACGCGTCGGCGACCACGGATATCGGGGGCGGGCGCAAAGTCGTGGACGCGTGCCGCGTGAACGTCGATCCGCCGAGTGCCGGGCCGTCGCGATTCGGGGTGTTCACCATGCAGCAGATCAGCGGGCAGGGCAGTCAGGTGGTCGCGTTCAGCAAGTGCCCGTGACGCCGCATATCAGCATGTCAAGGCCATGATTCAGGGTCACCGCGGCCCGTCCGCGGCGACCTCGGAGAAGATCAACATTCCGGCGGAGAATATCGCGCCGAAAATATTCTTTCTGAGAATATGGAACTGCGGGGATATGCGGCCGGATCTGGGGTTATTCCGGGATCCGCATAGCCGTATTCCGGTGCGCGCATAGTTGTTTTTTTTGGTTCGACGGCTTACTGGGTTCACGGTTCGCAGAAGCGGGCCGGAAACCCAAGTCAAAGGAACCAAAACTATGTCTGAACATGTTTCCCGCCCGGTTTCCACGGGCTTCTTCTCTATCCGTGAGGTCGGCTGGATTCTCGGTGTCGGTGAGTCCGAGGTGTCCCGGTTGATCCGCGTGGGCGTGCTGCCTGCGGTCCGCCGTCGCGGTCGGCTGGTCGTTCCCGCCCATGCCGTCGCTCTGCTGCTGCCCGCTCCCGGCGACGGGGGGCAGCGATGAACGCACCGGACGATTTCTACGCGGCGATTGCTGCCCGGCTCGACTGTTTGGAGGCTGTGCCGCCGGGAGTGCTGTCCGATCTGGTCACCCGCGACGGCGCGTGCATGTGGGTCACCGCCCATCGGGCGGAACCGGACTCGGCCGGATCGGGCTTCCCCGACCGCGAGGCCGCCGCGCACATCTGCGCGGGTTGCGGGGTGCGGGATGCCTGTCTGGAACTGGAATTCCGCACGGAAGGGTTCGACACGCTCGGGGTGTGGGGTGCGCTGGCCGAGGACGACCGGCGCGCGGCCTACCTGGCGTGGCGTGAACGGCGGGACGGGGGCCGTTCATGAACGTCTCTCCGACCGTGTTGTTTGCGGCGCTGGGTGTGGCGCTGCTGGTGTTGTGGGCGTGGCGTGCGTCGGCGCGGCGTGCCCGCCGGGCGGCGGACGCGGCGCGGGCGAGTGCCCGGCTGCTGTCGCTGGCCGGTCGTGTCGTGGTCGGTGCGGCGGTGCTGACCGGTGTGCAGTGGCTGGCGTTCACCTATCCCGGGGCGCCGTGGCTGTTGCGGGTGGCGGCGCTCGGCCTGCCCGCGCTGTTCTCCTCCTACACGCTGGTCCGGGCGCTCACGGTGACCACTGTGGACTACCCGCGTGCGAAGCGGGGTGGTCGCCGATGAACATCGGTGGGGCCGAATCGGTCGAACGGGTTGCCGCACAAGTAGATCGGTTGTGCTGGGCGGGTGTGCTGTTGGGGTTGGCGTTCACGATGACCAACGTTCAGCAGTTCGCCGCTGGCGGCGCGGCGGCGTGGTCGCTGCCGTGGTGCACGGCCTGGCTGTTGGATCCGATGGTGTCGGTGGTGCTGCTGTCCATCCTGCGGGCGGAGCAGGTGACCGCGCGGCACGGCGTCCGTACGGGCCGGTGGGTGCGGGCGGCGAAGTGGTTCACGCTCACCGCCACCTATGTCATGAACACCTGGGAGGCGTTCACGGCCGGGAGTCCGGCCGGGGTGGTGTTGCACTCGGTGCCGCCGCTGGTGGTGTTCGTCGCCGCTGAGGCGGTGACCGATCTGCGGGACAAGCTCGGTGCCGCGCAGTCGGCGGCGGAGTCCGCCGGGCGCCTGTCGGCGCCGGGGCCGGGGCGGTGCGTGTCGGCGCCGGGATCGGCGGCGTTCGCCGGTGCCGCTGACCAGCCGGAACCGGCCACGATCGGACCAATGCCGGCGAAATCCGCGGGAAGGTCGCCGGCCGCGGACGGGCCGGAAAAACCCGCCTCTGACCAGGGAGTTCGTGCGGGCACGGCATCCGGCCGTCGGCGCCGGACGTCGTTCGCCGAATACCTCGTCGTCGCCCGGGAGGCGCGGACGCCGGACGTCGCTGTGACCCCGGCGTGGGTCCGGGAGGTCACCGGGTGTTCGCGCGGGCTGTCCTCCCGGCTGGCTGCCACTCTGGCCGCCGACGCGGACGGGGGTGCGCGATGAGCACGCCCGAGGACCCGCGCGAGCGCGGGGGCGAGCTGGTGCCGAAGGTGTACGACGGCGCGATCGTGACCGGCACCGACTACAGTGGAACGGAGACGGACCGGCGGCCGGTGGCGGTGGTGCGGCAGGCGTTCATCGAGTGCACCGGGCGCCTGCTCGGCCGGGTGCGCGAGTCCGGCCGGGTGGCGCGCTGGCGGGGCCTGCTGGCCTACCGGGCGCGGAAGCTCCCGCGTGATTTGGCGCGGCTGTTGTGGTTCCTGCTGCGCGGGCACGGCCGGTGGATCGTCAAGGCATGGACATGGGCCACCTACGCCGACCTTCGCAGCGACGCGCGCCAAGCCCGGATGTCCGGGGACGCGCAAGCGCGGCGCGAAGCACAGGAAACGATCCGCGCCGACGCCAAAGCGCGATGGGCGAAACTCGGCATCGGGTTGCGCCGGGTCCTGATCGGCTCGGCCGTGCTCACCGTGGTGCTCGTCCTGCTGGCCCTGGTGGAAATGCTGTTCGATCGGGCGGCCATGCCCCGATGGCTGGCCACGGTGTACGACGTGCGCGACGTGTGCGGCACGGTCCTCGTGACTGCCGCCCGATGGTTGGCGGTGCTCGGCCCGCTCGGCTGGGCCGTGGCGGCGGTGTGGGAAGGACGCGACCGCGCCCCCGGTGCGGGCTGGCTGACCCAGCCGGACCGGGCGGACGCGGATTCCTGGGTGGACGAACGGATGATCTCCCGGGCGTTGGCGCATCTCGGTATCGGGCCGATGAACGCGTTTTTCAAGAACGGTGGGGAACTGGTCTACCCCATCCCTCCCCGGACGGACGGGGACGGCACGTTCGCCCGCATCCGGATGCCGCTCGGGGTGACCGCCGACATGGTCGCCGACCGGCGGCCCACGCTGGCCGCGAACCTCGGGCGCGCGTCGCTGGAAACCTGGCCCACCAAGGGCGATGAAGACGGAGTGCTGGACCTGTGGGTGGCCGACAAGGGCACGTTGCAAGGCGGCGCGGGCGACTGGCCGTTGTTGCACGACGGTGCGGCGGATGTGTTCGAGGGGGTGCCGTGGGGTCTGACTCAGCGCGGGCTGATCGTGAACGCGCCCTTGCTGGAAGCCAATTGGCTGATCGGCGGACGGCCGGGGCAGGGCAAGACCTCAGCGATGCGGACGCTGCTGCTCGGCGCCGCGTTGGACCCCACCGCCGAACTGTGGGTGTTCGTGATGGGCGAGAGTCCCGATTTCGAGCCCCTGAAACCGCGCCTGAGCCGCTACCGGATGGGAATGGACGACTCGGTAGCCGCCGACGCCGTGGCAGCGTTGAGGGACCTCACAGAGGAGATGGAACGGCGCGGCCGGACACTCGGGGCGCAGCCGGGGCAGCCGCCGAAGGTCTCCCGCAAGCTCGCCGACCGCCCGGCGTTGGGCTTGCATCCGCTCGTCATCGCCATCGACGAGTGTCACGAACTGTTCCAGCACAAGAAATACGGGAAGCAAGCCGAAGAACTCGCGGTGCGGTTGATCAAGCGCGGCCCGCAAGTACGGCATCATCCTGCTGCTGGCCACCCAGTCGCCGACGAAAGACAGCATTCCCAAGGAGATCACCCGCAACGTCTCGTGCGGGGTGGCGTTCGCGGTGGCCGATCACATCGCCAATGACGGGCTGCTGGGAGCGGGCCGGTACCGGGCGGGCATCCGCGCGACGGAACTGCGGATGAAGACCGACCGGGGAACCTGTGTCGCGGTCGGCATCACCGATGAGCCGTGGGAACTGGTCCGCACCTTCTACGTGACCTTTGAGGACGGCACCGACCTGGTGACCCCGGTCATCGCCCGAGCAATGGCACTGCTCGCCGAACACGGGCGACCGGTCACCCTCACCACCAGCACGGAAGAACAGGTGCCGGAACCGGCCGATCACCTCGCCGACATCGCCGACGTGATCGGCGGAGAGAAACGAGTCCGGACACAAACCGTGCTCGCCCGGCTCATCGCCCACAACCCGGACGAGTACGACGGATGGACCCTGCCCGACCTCACCGCCGCGTTGGCCGGGCACGGCATCGCCCCGGTCAAGTCCGACGGCGTGATGGTCGTCCGGGCCGCCGACGTCGCCGCCGCGCTCGCCGCCGGGGACAGGGAGGCAGACAGGGACCCGGCAGGGAGTCAGGGAGTTCTCCCTGCCCCCTCCCTGACCGAAACTCCCCGGTCTGACCAGCGCAAACCCCGTTCAGGGAGGCACAAGCGCACCACTGGGGCGAAGCCCGGGAACCCCCGGAAACAGGGCGGGGAGACCACAGGGCCGGACTCCCTCCCCGGGGGTGTCAATGACGGGTAGAGCAGCCGGGCAGACCGGATGCCCACACCTCCCGACCATCCCGCCGAACCGAACGAAAGGCAGCGACCATGACAGCCCGGACCTCGACCACCACGCCCGCGACCGGCAACCCGCCAGCGATCCCGACGGCGCCTCTACGGGAGAGGACGCGCGCAGCGCACGGCGCGGAGTTCAGCCGAAGGAACTCCGGAACCGGCGGCATACCGCCGCCGCGCGACGCTCCCGGCGCAGCGCCCGCACCGGTGCGCACGCGATTCCCACGCCCGAACAGTGGGCACAGCAACAGTTGGTCAACGCGCCTGAGCGGTCCCGCCAGTGGGCGGAAGAGATAGCGAGGTTCTACGGACTGGACCTCTCCGACTGAACGGCGCAGTCCTGCGTGATCGGTCGGGAAGGAATCGCGGACAAGAGAAGTGGGGCGGGGGGGGCGCCGCCCGGGGCCGGGTGGGTTGGTGGTGTGGGGGGGGGGGGGGGGGGAGCCCGGGAGCCGCCCCGAGCCCGCCCATCGCCCCGCGCATCCCCCCCCCCCCGCGCGGCCCCCCCCCCCCCCCCACTTCTCTTGTCGTCCTGTGCGCGGGGAGCGGGGTTCACCCGGCTTCCCGCCAGACCGGTTTGATCTTGTCCGGGTCGAACCGGGCTCCTTTGCCTGCCGGTTCGATGACCACGGCGACCAGGCTTTTCGCTATCGCGGCCTGTTTCATCTCGATGGTGAAATCGGGCTTGTCCCACTCTGCCCTGAGGTCCGCGACCACGGCGCGGCGCGAGTCGCGCCGCCGCTCGTACTTGCGGCTTTCGCGCCTCAATTCCGCGACCTGCGCTTCCATCCGTGACAGACTCGGAAAGTAGTTCTCTGCTGAATAGCGCCCGGCTTCGTACTCCGCCGTAGAGTCGGCGATCCGTTTCAGGGCGGCGTCCAGCTCTGCCTGTTTCGGCCACGGCGGCAGTTCCTCGAATTTCTGGAACTGGATCTTTTCTTGCTCGGCAATCACCAACTCTGTCACGTAAGCGTCCACCAGATGGGCGATGCGCGTGACTCCGCCGCATCCGCCCTGGCCTTTCCCCGGGCACCGGTAGCAAATCTCCATTTCCCCGCGCCTGTTGCGGCGCGGGGCACCGAGCATGCGCGCCCGGCATTTTCCGCACCGCACGAACGGTGACAGCAGGTAGATGGTGCGGTAGCCGCGCCCTTTTCCGCCCAGGCGAGAATGGTCCTGCGGTTCGCGCGGACCCCACGCGCGCACTACTTCGGCGTACTCGTCGTCGGTGAGAATGGGTTCCCACCTGCCGCGCACCGGCTTGCCTTTCGCGTCTTTCATGATCTCGCCGCGATACACGACCTTTCCGCACATGCGCGGCCGGATGAACATGTTCCGTATCGTCGCCGCGCGCCAAGGCTTGCCCGTCACCGTGGGAATTTTCCGCTTGTTCCACTCGTTCGCCAGCGTCAACGCGGTAAGACCTTTGCGGATGCGCGGGAGCGCGGCGCGGATGTGACCGGATTCCCGTTTGTTCAGCTTGATTCGATCCTTGCGCCATCCCCACGGCCGCATCCTCCCGCCGTTGTGCTGCCCCTTCCGCGCGGCTTTCCTCTTTCCGTCGACCACTCGACGCGAAGTGTTCCGGGACTCGTCATTGCGCTGGCTCACCAGACTCCGCGCCGCCGAAATTCCCGCGTCCGTCGTGAGATCGATGTTCCCGGTCATGCTCCGGACGTAAATACCGTATAACTCGACCGCGTCGATCAGATCTTCCAGAATGCGCGGATCACGCGTGATCCGGTCGATATCCGTTCCCGCCAACGCGTTGGCCTCGCCGCGCCGCAATTTCGTCAGAGCGGCTTCCAGGTCCGGGCGCACAACCCGATATCCGTAGGTGCCGTCCGGCAGCATGACCCGCCGTCGCTTGGACGACGACACATTCGATTCCCGCACCTCAAGCTCGACCCGCCCGCCGATCCCGTCGACGAACTCCCGAAGGTCGCTGAGCTGGTAGTTTACCTGCTCGTCGTCCTCGCCGGACTCGCGCGACTCGCGGCCCAGCAACACCCAAACCAGCTGGTCAGGGTCTATGTCGATCAGTGTTCGGCCCCGCTCGCGGAGCGGCTGCGTAGCTCCCATGTCATCCAGTGTGCACTAGGAGATCCTTCGCTACCGCGACGAAGTACTCGAGCTGATGCAGTTCCATAAACAGTAATTCTAGCTGCCGGAACTAGTATCTCTTGGACTTATCACTGAACGGCGAGCACGCTGAAGACATGCAGACGTTCACCCCTGACCAGCCCGGCTACCGCGAAGAGATCGCCGGGTTCCAGACCGGCATCACCTCCGCCCCGCCGCTGGTCGCCGCCGCCACCAGCGCGGACGACGTCGCCGCCGCGGTCCGGCTCGCGGCCGAGCGCGACCTGCCGGTTTCCGTGCAAGCGACCGGACACGGGCTGCGCGCACCCGCCGAGGGCGTGCTGATCTCGACGCGCCGGATGACCGGCGTGACCATCGACCCCGACCGGGCCGTCGCGCGGGTCGAAGCCGGAACCACCTGGGGCAGCGTCATCACCGCAGCCGCGGAACACGGACTCGCGCCGCTGAGCGGTTCAGCCCCCGGCGTCGGCGTGGTCGGCTACACCCTCGGCGGCGGTTTCGGTCTCCTCGGCCGGCACTTCGGACTGGCCTCGGACCGCGTCCGCTCCGCCGAGATCGTCCGGCCCGACGGCACCCGCGAAACCGGCCCGCTCGACGCCGGGATCGTGACCGCGCTGGAGTTCGACCTGGTCCCGGTGACCACGCTGTACGGCGGCGGACTGTACTTCGACACCGCCAAGCTCCCGGACGTCCTGCGCACCTGGCGCGACTGGACCGCCGACCTGCCGGACACCGTCGGCACGTCGGTCGCGATGGTGCCCTACCCGGACCTGCCGATGGTGCCGGAACCGTTGCGCGGCAAGCACATCGCGCACATTCGCGTGGCCTACCTCGGCACCGACGGCGACCAGCTCGTCGCTCCGCTGCGCGCGCTCGGCCCGCTGCAGGAAACGCTCACCACGATGCCGTACACCGACTCCGGCCAGATCGCCGCGGAGCCGCCGAACCCGCACTCCTACCTCGGCGACAACCGCGTGCTGCCGACGCTCCGGGACGACGTGCTGAGCACTGTGCTCGACCACGCCGGCCCGGACGCACCGGTACCGACCGTGCTGATCATCGACCTGCTCGGCGGCGTGTACCAGCACTCCTCCGCACCGGATTTCACCGCCGATTCGCGCTATACCGTGCGCGCGCTTTCAGTGATCGAACCGGACGCGGCGACCGTGCGGGCCGCGCACGCCAAGCTGTTCGCTCCGCTGGACCCGATGTCGACTGGACGGTTGCGGAGCTTCGTCTACGGACAACCGCTGGGGTAACTGTGCCGATCATTGCTAATCCGACCACAGTCACGGCCTCATGGCTTCGTAGCAACGGTTACGTGCCGTGCGGGGGGGTCGGCCTACTTTTGGCCGGATTAGCAACTCAGCGCTCGAGAACGAAGACCGGGATCACGCGCTCGGTCTTCTTCTCGTACTCCGCGAAACCCTCCGCGTGCGCGACCATGCCGGCGTACAACCGGTCGCGCTCGGCGCGGTCGGTCACGAGCTTCGCCGTCGCCGGGAACTTGTCGGTGCCGACCTCGACCGTGACGGACGGGTTCGCGACGAGGTTGTGATACCAGTCCGGGTTGGTGTCCGCGCCGCCCTTGGACGCGACGACCACGATCCGGTCGCCGTCGGTCGTGTACACCAGCGGAGTCACCCGCTGTTTGCCGCTTTTGGCGCCGGTGTGCGTGAGCAAGACCATGTTCTTGCCTTCGAACATCCCGCCGACCTTGCCCGCGTTCGCGCGGAACTCGTCGATGATTTGCTGATTCCAGTCCGACATCGGAGAACTCCCTGTTGCTGATGTAACAGCAAACCTAAGATCGCGCGAATCGGGCTGTCAACACACGCGCAGGTACTGTCGCGGCATGGCCACCGAATCCGGCCCGACCGTCGAGGACGGGGTCCGCGAACTGCTGCTTCTCATGCCCCGCATCGTCGGGCGCGCGAAGCGGACGCCGCCGCCTCCGGAACTCGGCGACGTCACGCTCGCGCCGCGGCATTTGTCCCTGCTGGCCTATCTGTTGTTCGACGGCCCGATGACGGTCAACGAACTCGCCGGACGGCTCGAAATCGCGCCCACCACAGCGAGTCTGATGATCGGCGACCTTTCCCGGCAGGGCGTGCTGGACCGCACCGAGGACCCGGACGACCGGCGGCGCACCATCGTGAGCATCCACGCGGACAAGCGCCCGGCGGTCGACGCGTGGCTCGCGCGCGGCGCGAAGGCGTGGGAAGAAGCGTTGACGCCGTTGAGCCCGAGCGAGCGTGCGCTGGTGATCAGGACGCTGAAGGTGTACGAGGGGTACGGCTCGTGAGTGTTGCGGCCGGTTCTAACCGGCTTGGACACTCACGAGACGGCTAGCCACTTCGCTTGCGGTCCCGCGCATTTCCGCGGCCACGCCGCGTCGTGCTGGTACCACCACGCCTCGCAGGCCCGCCCGTCCGGCAGCGTGTACTGCGGCGGTCCCGGCACCCGGCGCAGTCCGGCGGCTTCCAGCGAACGGCCGCTGGCGACGTTGCCGACCTCCGCGCCCGCGCGCACCCGGGAAAGCCCGAGGTGCTCGTGCGCCAGCACGAGACCGGCGGCGAACAGGTCGCGGCCGAACCCTTGCCCGCGATACTCCGGCGCGAGATAGCCGCCGGTTTCCGGGCCGCCGTCCTCGCCCGCGTGCACGCTCACGAGACCGGCGCAGCGGCCCGCCACGAGATCGATCGCGACGACGTCCACCGAATGCGGGTCCGGGGTGGTCCAGTCCGGTCCGGTGCCGGGCACCACGCGCAGCGCCTCGCCGCGCATCGGCTCGGCCACCACGGAGTCGGCCAGCCAGCCGAGCCAGCGCTGCGCGGCTGGATCGCTGCCACCCGCGACCGCCGCCGCGTACTCCCACGCGGTGGGGGTGCGGAAAAGGAACCGGCCGAACGCGAAGGCGTGTCCCCGGCGGTCGCAGGTGCGTTTCGCCATCAGCCGTCCGCGGCGGGTCAGCCGGCTCACCAAAGGTGCATCGCTCACAAACGCCATCGCGCCGGAAATGCTACCCCGCGCCGGTTGCTCATCCGACCAGAAGGAGGCGGAGACGGTCCTGCTCGCAGAAACCCGTCTGTAGCCGGATTGGCGACGAACGGCACGGTATGGTGACCGGGTGACGGCCGTACCGGAAGCAGCCGACGCCGACGGCGGGCGCGCGGCCCAGCCCCGGCACCTCATTGTGTCGGTCTACGGCGTGCACCACCAGGCGGGCGGCGAGTGGCTTTCGGTCGCCTCGCTGATCGATCTGCTCGCCGCGGTCGGGGTCGACGAGCCCGCCGTGCGGTCGTCGATTTCCCGGCTCAAACGGCGCGGCGTGCTCGAAGCGGTGCGCCGCGACGGAGCCGCTGGGTACGAATTGTCCGGTACCGCACTGGATTTGCTGCGCGAAGGCGACGATCGCATCTTCCGCCGCGACCGCGCGAAGCTTGCCGACGGCTGGCTGCTCGCGGTGTTCTCCGTGCCGGAAGCCGAACGGCACAAGCGGCACGTGCTGCGGACACAGTTGTCGCGGCTGGGTTTCGGCACCGCGTCCTCAGGCGTCTGGATCGCGCCGGCGCACCTGTACGAAGTCACAGTCGGCACGCTGGACCGCCTCGGGCTCGCCGCGTACGCCGACCTGTTCCGCGCCGAGCACCTGGCCTTCGGCGACCCGCGCGAGAAGGTGCGCGAGTGGTGGGACCTGGACCAGCTAGACGAGCTGTACACGGCATTCCTCGAAGAACACGAACCGGCGCTGCGCCGGTGGCAGCGTCGTCGCACGACGCCCACCGACGAAGCCTTCGCTGACTACCTTCGCGTGCTCACCGGCTGGCGGCGGATGCCATACCTCGACCCGTGCCTGCCCGCGGAATTGCTGCCGGAGGGCTGGTCCGGGATCCGCGCCGCCGAGGTGTTCTTCACGCTGCACGACCGGCTCGAGGAAGCCGCGCGCACGCACCTTCAGCAGGTGCTCAGCGGTTGACGACCGCGTAGCCCTGCACTTCCACCAGCGCCTCGACGTCCCACAGCCGGTTCACGCCGATGCCCGCCATCGCCGGGTAATCCGCGCCCGCCAGCCGCTTCCACACGCGGCCGATCTCGCGCGCGTGCGCCTTGTAGTCGTCCATGTCGACGATGTAGACGGTCAGGCTGCACAGGTCCGCGGGTTCGCCGCCGGCCGCGCGCAACGCGGTGAGCAGGTTGCCGAGCGCGCGCTCGAACTGCTCCACGACGCCGTCGCCGACGATCCGGTTGTCCGCGTCCAGCGCGGTCTGCCCGGCGAGGAACACCAGCCGGCCCTGCGCCGCCACCGCGTGCGAGAACCCCGACGGTTTGCCCAGCTCGGGGGGATTGATCCGCTCCATGCCGGGAGCGTAACCCATCTATCGTCTTCTTGACGACCGTAGGACACGCGACATACCCTGAACGGCGTGCGGATTTCAGTAGTCGGCGGCGGGCCTGCGGGTCTCTACTTCGCCGTGCTCGCGAAACAACTCGGCCCGGACCACGAGATCACGGTCTGGGAGCGCAACGCGCCGGACGACACGTTCGGCTTCGGCGTCGTCTTCTCCGACGAGACACTCGGCGGCATCGAGCACGCCGACGCGGCCGTGCACGAGGCGATGAGCCGGGAGTTCGCGCGCTGGGACGACATCGACGTGCACTACCGCGGCACCGTTTCCACCTCGGGCGGGCACGGATTCGCCGCGATGAGCCGGAAACGGCTGCTCGCGATCCTTCAGCAGCGGTGCCGCGAAATGGGCATCGATGTCCGATTCCGCAGTGTCGCGCCGGATCCGGAAGAGCTGGCTGCTTCGTCGGATCTCGTGGTCGCGGCGGACGGCGTGAATTCCGCGGTGCGCACGGCGTTCGCCGATTCGTTCCGGCCGTCGGTCGAGAGCAGGCAGTGCCGCTACATCTGGCTCGGCACCGACCTCGTGTTCGACGCGTTCAAGTTCTACGTGCTCGAAACCCCGCACGGCATCATGCAGGTCCACGGCTATCCGTACGGCCGGGACGGCAGCACGTTCATTCTGGAGATGCACGAAGACGTCTGGCAGCGGGCATTCGGCCCGATCGCCGCAGCCGGACTCGCTCCAGGCGAAAGCGACGAGAAGTCGATCGAGCTGATCCGCGAGCTGTGCGCCGACATTTTCGACGGACATCAGTTGCTGGCCAACAACTCCAAGTGGGCCACCTTCGGCACCGTCCGTTGCGACAGCTGGGTTCACGACAACGTCGTGCTGCTCGGCGACGCAGCGCACACCGCGCATTTCTCGATCGGTTCCGGCACGAAGCTCGCCATGGAAGACGCACTCGCGCTCGCCGCGTGTCTGCACGAACAGCCGAGCGTTCCGGAAGCCCTTGCGGCGTATGAAGAAGAGCGACGCCCGGTAGTCGCGTCTACGCAGCGCGCGGCGCAGGCGAGCCTGGAGTGGTTCGAGAACCTGGCGCAGTACACCCATCAGGAACCTGAGCAGTTCGCGTTCAACCTGCTGACCCGCAGCCGTCGCGTCACCTATGACAACCTGAAGCTGCGCGACAAGGAATTCGCTGCCTCATTGGATCAGTGGTTCGCCGATTCGCTCGGCACTTCTGTCGCGCCGCCGATGTTCCAGCCGGTGCGGATCGGTTCGCTGGAACTGCCGAACCGGATCGTGGTGTCGCCGATGGACATGTACTCGGCGGTCGACGGCGTACCCGGCGAATTCCACTTGGTGCATCTGGGAAGCAAGGCGCTCGGCGGGGCCGGGATGGTGATGACCGAGATGATCTGCGTGTCCGCCGAAGGCCGGATCACGCCGGGCTGCCCCGGGCTTTACACCTCCGAACAGGAAGCCGCGTGGAAGCGGATCGTCGAGTTCGTGCACCGCGAAACCTCGGCGAAGATCGGTTTGCAGCTCGGGCATTCCGGCCGCAAGGGCTCCACGAAGCTGATGTGGGAAGGCATTGACGACCCGCTGCCGGAAGGCAACTGGGAGGTCTGCGCGCCGTCCGCGCTGCCGTATTCGCCGAACAACCAGACGCCCCGAGAGCTGACCGTCGCCGAACTGGGCGAGATCCGGGACCAGTTCGTTTCGGCCGCCGAAGCAGCCGCGCGCGCCGGTTTCGATCTGCTGGAACTGCACTGCGCGCACGGCTATCTGCTGTCGTCGTTCCTGTCCCCCTTGACCAACCACCGCACCGATTCCTACGGCGGCTCCCCGGAAAACCGGCTGCGCTTCCCGCTGGAAGTCTTCGACGCGGTCCGCGCCGCGTGGCCGGCGGACCGCCCGCTGACCGTCCGGATTTCCGCCACCGACTGGTTCGAGGGCGGCAACGACGCCGACGAAGCCGTGGCCATCGCGCAGGCGTTCGCCGAACACGGCGCGGCCGCGATCGACGTGTCGACCGGTCAGGTGGTCAGCGAGGAGAAGCCGAAGTTCGGCCGCAGCTACCAGACTCCGTACGCCGACCGGATCCGCAACGAGGTCGGCCGCCGCTACGGCACCGCGGTGATCGCCGTAGGCGCGATTTCCTCGTACGACGACGTGAATTCGCTCATCCTGGCGGGCCGAGCCGATCTGTGCGCGCTCGGCCGCACTCACTTGTTCAATCCACAATGGACGCTGCACGCGGCCGCTGCGCAGGAGTATCCGGTGGCGTGGCCGAAACAGTGGGCAGCGGGCAAACGGCCGCCGCAGACCGGGCGTACCGACGGCCCGGAGCCACGACTGGACCTGGTCCGCACCGGCGGCCACCAAACCGCCCATGCCCGCTGGCGACCGGAGGACGCCCGATGAACGCCTTCGCTTTCACTCCGGAACAAACCGCCTACGCCGCTTCCGTCCGGAAGATCGCCGCCGAACAGCTAGCCGAACTGGCCGCCGCCGGCGCCGAAGGCGCGGTGAACCGGCCGCTGCTGAAAGCAATGGGTTCGCACGGCCTGCTCGCCCGCCTGTTCCCCGGTGTCGAAAGTGGACAGCCAACCCGGCAAGCCGCCGCCACCGATCTGTGCTTGCTGAGGGAAGCCCTCGCCACCCAAAGCACCGAAGCGGAAACCGCCTTGGCGTTGCAAGGCTTGGGCAGCTACCCGGTTCTCCAGTCCGGTTTAGACGAACAGGTTCAGCGCTGGCTTCCCGCCGTCGCCGCCGGTGACGCGGTGGCCGCCTTCGCACTGACCGAACCGGACGCCGGATCCGACGCCGCCGCCCTGCAACTGGCCGCCGAACCAGACGGCGACGGCTGGCGGCTCACCGGCACGAAAATGTGGATCTCGAACGCTCCCGAAGCCGATTTCTACACAGTCTTCGCCCGCACCACCCCCGACGCCGGTTCGCGCGGGGTCAGCGCTTTCGTCGTCCCTGGCGACCGCGCCGGACTCAGCGGCGAGCACCTGGATTTGGTGAGCCCGCACCCCATCGGCACAGTGGTTTTCGACGGCGTACGAGTGAATCGCGACGAACTGCTGGGTGAGGAAAACCGCGGTTTCGCCGTAGCGATGCGGACTTTGGACCTGTTCCGCCCGAGCGTCGGCGCTTTCGCCGTCGGCATGGCGCAAGCCGCGCTCGACGCGACCGTGGAGTACACAGCTTCACGCGAAGCATTCGGCGGTCCCTTGGTGAAGCAGCAGACGGTGGCGCACACGCTGGCCGAAATGGCGACGCGGACCGAAGCTGGCCGTCTGCTCGTCTACGCTGCCGCAGCGGCTTACGACGCGGGCGAGCAGAACTTGGCCGGCCGTGCGGCGATGGCGAAGTTGTTCGCGACCGAAACCGCGCAATACGTGGTGGACCAAGCGGTGCAATTGCACGGCGCACGCGCGCTGCGGCGAGGGCATTTGCTCGAACATCTCTACCGCGAAGTCCGGGCGCCCCGCATTTACGAGGGTGCCTCGGAGATCCAGAGGACGATCATCGCGCGGTCCCTGCAGCGGCGCGGATGAGCCGGCGTTCGGTGTACCCCTCGCACCGAATGCCGTGAACGCATCCGCGCCGCCTGCTCGGTGTTCTAACAAGCGGGCGGCGCGGACGACAAACTATTAAGCCAGAACTAAACACTCGCGCGGCGCTTCGGTTTCCGGTCCAGCCACAGCTGCGCCGCGATCAGCGCGACCGTCCAGCTCACCCACGCCCCGAGCGCCGCGATCGACTGCCCCAGCGCGATCTCGCTGCCGCCGAACGTGGTCGCGAGCTGCGGTTCCAGGAAAATCGCCGCGATCGGGCCGATGAGCCGGTTCAGGATGATCGACATCGTCAGCGCGAAACTGCGGACCATCCAGCGCCGGTGATCGCCGAACCGGCGTTCGCGGGCGGCGCGGTAGCCCGCCCAGGTCGCACCGAGCCACAGCACCGCGAGCAGGACGTCACTGGCCCGGGTCACCGGACCGAACGGGGTCGCCGCCCCGATCGTCAGCGCCAGCAGCCCGGACGGCAGCACCCCGGCGAACACGTACGCACGGCCGGAGTAGCGGTGCAGCACCGGATGCTTCCGCCGGAGCCACGGCCAGACCTGCAGCAACGCGGTCACCATCGCGATCGATCCGAACACCACGTGCCCCACCAGGAACAAATAGTGCGCCGGGAAGGTCGACGGGACCCTCGACCGCGCCGGATCGAACGCCAGATACGGCGGCAGCGAATACGCCAGGAACGCGACCACTACCAGCCCAAGCGGCCCCACCCACGGTCTCCGCCACCAGTGCTTCTTCGGCTCGACCCGTACCGTTCGCTCCGCTGCGGGCGTGGCCCGCGGTGGTCGAAGATCCGTCCCCGCCGTCATGATCGCCTCTCTCCGTCATCCGTTCTCGGCTGGCACTTCCGAACGTAGGAGGGGTACCCGCGGCGGACCATGGTGCCGACTGGCCTCAGTGCGGTGGGGACAGCCTTACCCTCGGCCAGGTGACCCGCGACTGTGCGTGACCATTGCCGCAGAGGTCCAGACCAGGCATACTTTTCCTACTTTGTTGCCCGCCACAACAAAGCACTCCCTCGCTCTAGGTTCCTCCCCGAAACCGAGGTGACAACGCATGCCCAGTTTCCTCAGACGTCTCCCCACCGCTCTCGCCGCCGCCGCGCTGCTGGCACTCGGCCTCCAGGCCGCGCCGGCCGTTCTAGCGCCGCCCACCGCGGCCGCCGCCGACAGTTTCACCGACGATTTCAACGGCCCGGCCGGAGCCGCCGCCGACGCGTCGAAATGGACCTACGAAACCGGCGACAACAACGGGAACAACCACGAACGCCAGTGGTACACCGCGGGAGCCGCCAACGGCGCGCTCGACGGCCAAGGCCACCTGGTGATCACCGCCAAACGCGAAAACTCCGGCCACACCTGCTGGTACGGCACCTGCCAGTACACCTCCGCCCGGCTCAACACCGCCGGGAAATTCGGCCAGGCGTACGGCCACGTCGAGACGCGGATGAAGATCCCCCGCGGCCAGGGCATGTGGCCCGCGTTCTGGATGCTCGGCGGCGGAAGCTGGCCCAACGACGGCGAAATCGACGTCATGGAGAACATCGGCCGCGAACCGAACACCGTGCACGGCACCATCCACGGCCCCGGCTATTCCGGCGCGGGCGGGATCGGCGCGGCGTACAACGGCCCGGTTTTCGCCGACGGTTTCCACACCTACTCAGTCGATTGGTCGCCGAACAAAATCGTCTGGTCGGTCGACGGCAACGCGTACCAGACCCGCACGCCCGCCGATCTGAACGGCAACCGCTGGGTCTTCGACCATCCCTTCTACCTGATCCTGAACCTCGCGGTCGGCGGCGACTGGCCCGGCGATCCGGACGGGAACACGCAGTTCCCGCAGCAGCTGGTCGTCGACTACGTGCACGTGAGCACGAGCGGCGCCGGCGGGTCGACCGGCCGGATCATCGGCATCGGCGGCAAATGCGTCGACGTGCCCTGGGCCAATCCGGCGAACTTCACCCAGCTGCAGATCACCGACTGCAACGGCAACGCCGCGCAGAACTGGACCATCGGCGGCGACGGGACCATTCGCGCGCTCGGCAAGTGCATGGACGTCAAGTACTCCGGCACCGCCGACGGCACGCCGGTCCAGATGTACGACTGCAACAACAGCGACGCCCAGCAGTGGGTCGTGACCGCGGCCCGCGACATCGTCAACCCGCACGCGAACAAATGCCTCGACGCCGCCGGGGTCAGTTCGGCCAACGGGACGAAACTGCAGCTGTGGACGTGCACCGGCAATGTCAACCAGAAATGGTCGGTGAACCAGTAGCCGTCCACTGTGGACTAGAGACGGCGGGCCGTAACCTCCCCCCGGTGGCCACGGCCCGCCGCGAAAGCCGCGCGGGCCGGGCGGGAACCAAGGTCGACCGCCCGGCCGTAGGGCCGTCCACCGCGCGTCGGCTGGGGGTCCCGGCGCCCGGGGCGGCGCTTTCACGCGGCCCACTGCCGACCGTAGCCAGACCACGGGCGCCGTGGAGCGTTCCGGGCGGCAGGAGGGGCCGAACGGCCATTCTCGCTGCCTTCCCGGGCAAACCGGCCGGTTTCGACCGAACGTCTCAGCGCGAGCCGGACAGCTCCGCGTAAGCCTCGACCAGCTGCGCTTCCGCGTCGTCGAGGTAGACGGCGAGCATCTCCGCGGTACGGATCCCGTCACCGGTCGCGAGCACGTCCAGGATTTCGTGGTTCCGCGGCAGGTACCGCTCGTGAAAGCGGCGCGGATCGGCCATCACGTGGAACACCAGCCGCAGCTCCGCGGCGAGCGCCTGCATCAGCTCCATGATGCGCTCGCTGCCGGTGAGCGCCGCCAGTTCCGCGTGGAAACGGATGTTCGCGGTACCCAGGTCCTGCCACTGCGCCTGCTTCGCCGCGCGATCGCCGTCCTCGACCGTGCTGGCGATTTTCGCGTACTCCGCCGGCTTCTCGGTCACGTCGCGGACCGCCGCGCACTCGATGATCTTGCGGACCCGGTAGATGTCGCGCACGTCGTCGACGCTCGGCACCCGCACGAAAACCCCTCGGTTCAGCTCGTGCACCAGCAGCCGTTCGTGGGTCAGCAGCCGGAAAGCTTCACGGAGCGTGTTGCGCGAGACCCCGAGCGCGCTGCCGATGTCCTGCTCCGAAAGCCGCACCCCGGGCAGGAAGTACCCCTCGGAAACGCGCGTGCGCAGCACGCCGGCGACCCGCTCCGCGGTGCTCGTCCGGCCGAGCAGTCCGCGATCCGCTTCCAGGCCCATCGGCTCTCCGTCGGTGACCACGTCGCCCAGCGTAGCCAGCTGACGATGAACAATAAAATGAGGGACTTGTGGAATTGTTGAACGATCCGTACGGTAGCGGCCATGTGACTCGTGCCACCATGAGTTCGTCCCCCTGTGAGGTGCCCTATGAACGTCAACGTCGCCGACGGCACCGCGAACGCGGCCCGCCCGTTCGGCTGGTATCGCTCGCTCGGCCACAAGGGCCGCCGCGCCTTCCTCGGCGCGTTCGGCGGCTACGGCCTCGATTCGTTCGACTACCAGACCCTCCCCTTCGGCCTGGCCGCGATCACCGCCTACTTCGGCATCACGTCCGGACAGGCGGGCCTGCTCAGCACGGTCACGCTGGTCGTGTCCGCGATCGGCGGCGTCGGAGCCGGCGTGCTCGCCGACCGCATCGGCCGGGTCCGCACGCTGCAGCTGACCATCGCGATGTACACGATCTTCACCGTGCTCTGCGGATTCGCGCCCAACTTCGAGACGCTGCTGATCTTCCGCGGCCTGCAAGGGCTCGGCTTCGGCGGCGAGTGGGCGGTCGGGGCCGCGCTGGTCGCCGAGTACTGCTCGGCCAAGTACCGCGGCCGCACGGTGGCGTTCGTGCAGAGCGCGTGGGCGGTGGGCTGGGGCCTGCTGGTGATCGTCTACACGGTGCTGTTCAGCGTGCTCGACCAGGACATCGCGTGGCGCGTGCTGTTCTGGGTCGGCGTGCTCCCGGCGCTGCTCGTGCTGTGGGTCCGGCGCAGCGTCGAGGACGCGCCGGAGGCCGCCGCCCGCCGGGTTTCGGCCAAGGTCAAAGGCTCGCTCGCCGGGATTTTCCGGCCGAATCTCCTGCGCACGACGGTTTTCGCCGCGCTGCTCGCGACCGGCGTCCAGGGCGGCTACTACACCCTGTTCACCTGGATGCCGAAGTACCTGCAGAGCAGCCGCGGCCTGTCGGTGGTCAACACCGGCGGCTACTTCGCGCTGCTGATCCCGGGCGCGTTCATCGGCTACGTCTGCGGCGGCTATCTCACCGACCTGCTCGGCCGGAAGAAGACGTTCCTGCTGTTCTCCGTGGTTTCCGCGCTTCTGATCGTGCTGTTCGTGCAGCTGCCCTACGGCGCGAACGGGCTGATGCTGCTGATCAGTTTCCCGCTCGGCTTCTCGACTTCCGCGATCTTCAGCGGCTTCGGCGCGTACCTCGCCGAGCTGTACCCGACCGCGCTGCGCGCCACCGGACAGGGCTTCACCTACAACTTCGGCCGCGCGGTCGGTGCCGCTTTCCCCGCTGTGGTGGGCTTTCTCGGGGCAGGCGGCGCGATCGTGCTCGGTGCGGTCGGCTATGCGATCGCCGCGGTAGCGCTGCTCGGGCTTCCGGAAACGCGAGGCAAGGAACTGGTGGAGGTATGACCACCTCCTACGATCCGTCGACGCTCGCTCCGGCCGAGGCCCGCGCGCTCTTCCGCGCCGGCACCGAACGCCCGACCACCGGCTGGGCCGATGGTTACGCGCAGACCAACCTGATCGCCGTCCCCGCGGACTGGGCTGACGACGTACGCGAGTTCTGCGCCCGCAACCCGCGGCCGTGCCCGGTACTCGACGTCAGCGAACCCGGCGATCCGACCACGCGGCTCGCGCCCGGCGCGGACCTGCGCACCGACCTGCCGCGCTACCGCGTCTGGCACAACGGCGCGCTGACCAGCGAAATCACCGACGCCACCGGGGTGTGGCGGAGCGACATGGTCGCGTTCTCCATCGGCTGCAGCTTCAGCTTCGAGACGTTGCTGCGCGCCGCGGGCATCCCGCTGCGGCACGTGGAGCAGGGCCGCAACGTTTCGATGTACGTGACAAACCGGCAGTGCGAACCGGCCGGACGGCTGAGCGGCCCGATGGTGGTGTCGATGCGGCAGATTCCGGAAACCCAGGTCGAGGAAGCCGTGCGCATCACCGCCGCGATGCCCGCGGTGCACGGCGCTCCGGTGCACGTCGGCGACCCGGCCGAGCTGGGCATCGCCGACCTCGCCCTGCCGGATTTCGGCGATCCGGTCGATGCCGAACCCGGTGACGTGCCGGTGTTCTGGGCCTGCGGCGTCACTCCGCAGGCGGCGCTGATGGCGTCCCGGCCGCCGTTCGCCATCACGCACGCCCCCGGCTACATGTTCCTGACCGACCGGCCCGACCGCGATTACCAGGTGGGATGACATGGACCTCAACAGCGACCTCGGCGAAGGCTTCGGTGCCTGGACGATGGGCGACGACGAAGCCATGCTCGACATCGTGACCAGCGCGAACATCGCGTGCGGCTTCCACGCGGGCGACGCGAGCGTGATGCGCCGCGTGTGCGAAAGCGCGGCGGAACGCGGCGTCGCCATCGGCGCGCACGTCGGCTACCGCGACCTGGCCGGCTTCGGCCGTCGCGCGCTCGACATCGCGCCGGAAGACCTCGCGGACGAAGTGCTGTACCAAATCGGCGCTCTCGACGCCTTCGCGCGCGCGGCGCACAGCTGCGTGCGTTACGTGAAGGCGCACGGCGCGCTGTACAACACCGCGGCTGTTGACCCAGAGCAGGCAGCTGCGCTTGTCGAAGGCGTACGGCGCTATCACACCGATCTGGCCCTGCTGTGTCCTCCGGATTCCGAGATGCTGCGCGCGGCTCAAGCGGCTGGCGTGCCTGCGTACGCAGAAGCGTTTGCCGATCGCGCGTACACGCCCGAAGGACGGCTGGTGTCGCGCAAACTGCCAACCGCAGTGCTGCACGACGCCGACGAAGTCGCGACGCGGGCGCTCACCATGGCGACCACCGGCGAGGTTGTCGACATCGACGGCGGCAAGCTCACGCTGCGGGCGGATTCCCTTTGCGTACACGGGGATACGCCCGGTGCGGTCGAGCTGGCCCGGCGGATTCGGGAGCTGCTCACCGAATCCGGAGTGGTGCTGAGGTCGTTCGTGTGAGCACTGTGCTGCGCTACGGCCGTTCCGCGTTGCTGGTCGAGGTCGATGACGTGCTCGGGTTTCAGGCGGCTTGCGAAGCCGCCCAGCCCGAGGGCGTCGTCGAACTCGTCCCGGCCGCCCGCACCCTGCTGGTCCGGTTCGACCCTGCTCGCACCGATTCCGCCACGTTGACCCGCTCGCTCGCTTCACTGTCCACAGTGGACGTATCTGCTCGGGAAACCGAGACCGTCACCCTGCCGGTGCGCTACGACGGCGCCGATCTGGCGGACGTCGCCGAGGCCACCGGACTGTCCGTTTCCGAGGTCGTGGAACGGCATTCGGCGGGCTCCTACGTCGCGGCGTTCTGCGGTTTCGCACCCGGTTTCGCCTACTTGACCGGCCTCGACCCGGTGTTGCACCTGCCGCGCCGGAGCACGCCGCGCACGCGCGTGCCAGCGGGTGCGGTGGCGATCGCGGGCGAGTACAGCGCGATCTACCCGCATCCCTCGCCCGGCGGCTGGCATCTGCTCGGCCACAGCGGCGCGCAGGTCTGGAGCGCTGAACGCGAGCAGCCGAACCTGCTGGTCCCCGGCACCCGAGTGCGATTCGAGGCGGTTCGGTGACCGGGAAAATCGAGATCCTCGCGCCCGGCCCGTTCTCGACCGTGCAAGACCTCGGCAGGCCCGGATACGCGGCAATTGGCGTCGGCCGGTCCGGCGCGGCCGACCGGGGTTCGCTGAAACTGGCGAACCGGCTCGTCGGCAACCCCGAAACGCACGCCGCGCTGGAGGTCACCCTCGGCGGCCTGAGGCTGCGGGTTTCCGAGCACACCGTCATCGCGGTCACCGGCGCGCAGCTGCCGATCCGCGCAGGTGGGCGAGCCGCTGCCGCCGGTGCGCCGATCGTCCTGCGGCCAGGGGACGAAGTCGAACTCGGCGTCCCTTCTCTCGGTTTGCGCAGCTACCTCGCGGTGCGCGGCGGCCTGGACGTGCCGCCGGTGCTCGGCGCGCGAGCCACCGACACGCTGGGCAAACTCGGGCCGCCGGTCCTCGCGGCCGGGATGTCGCTGCCGATCGGTTCCGTCGTGCGGAACACCCCTTGTGTCGACCTCGCCCCGCTGCCGCGGCTCACGGAAGAACCCGTGCTGCGCTTGGAGCCGGGGCCGCGACTGGACTGGTTCACCGAGTCCGCACTGTCCACTTTGCTCACTGGTGCCTACACCGTGACGAGCGATCTCGACCGCGTCGGCGTGCGCCTGGACGGCCCCGCGCTGACCCGCGCCCGCGCCGGCGAACTGGCCCCGGAAGCCGCCGTGCCGGGCGCGCTGCAGGTGCCGCCTTCCGGGGTGCCGATCCTGTTCCTCGCCGACCATCCGGTGACCGGCGGCTATCCCGTCGCCGCCGTCGTGGACGAGGACGACCTGGATCTCGCCGCCCAGCTCCGGCCCGGGCAACGGGTCCGGTTCAGAGCCCCGACACCCGCAGCGTGAGGTTGAGCCGGCCGGTCAGGCCAAGATCCGGATCCGCCGTGCCCGGCAGGGTTTTCGGCACTCCGTGGAACGCCAGCCGGGCAGGGCCGCCGAACACGAACAGGTCGCCCGAGCGCAGTTCGACGTCGGTGTATGGCCGGTTTCGGTGCTCGGTGTTGCCGAAGCGGAACAAGCACGTGTCACCGAGGCTCAGCGAGACCACGGGTTCGGTCGAAAGCTCGTCTTTGTCCTGGTGCATGCCCATTTTCGCGGTAGCGTCGTAGTAGTTCACGAGCGCTACGTCGGGCTGGTAGCCCTCGGCTGGCCGGTCGTAGGCGTCGGCGAGCGCACGGCGGCCGAGATCGGCGAGCCAGTCCGGGAACGGCTCCACCGGCGAACCGTCCTCGCGCAGCCGGTCGTAGCGGTACGGCCGCCACTGCCAGCCGAGACAGACCGTGCGCACCGACATCACCCCGCCGCCCGGCAGCCGGGTCGAACGGTAACCACGCCAGCCGCGACAGGCCGTGACGAGGTCGCGTTGTTCCTGCTCAGTGAGCCAATCCGGGACGTGCACCGCTCCCGGGGAAATCTCCCGGCGCGGACGCGGCAGCAGCTCCATCACGCCGCTCCGAGGAGGGCGGCCGCAGGAGCCGCCCTCCCGGGCGCTCCTGCGGCGGTTTCCCCTCGCCATTTGCCGCCAAGCTTCGGAGAATCCCACACCGCCGCGGGACCCGCCAGGTCTTCGTCAGCTACAACTCGGACTCGCCACCGAGGGTGCTCGCCAGTCACCATTCGTCACCCGAACTCGACGACGGTCACCCCGGCCCGGGCAGGCACCGGATCGCTCATCGCAGCGAGCGCCGCCGGCACTCCGTCCAGCCCGATCCGCGTGCCGATCAGCCCGGCCAGGTCGATCCCGGACCGCTCGACCACGCCGAGCAGTTCGGGGTACTCGTACGCCTGCAGCCCGTGGATCCCGACGATCTCCAATTCGCCGCCGACCACCCGATGCATCGGGATCGGCGGCACCCCCTGGCCGGGCGGCATCAACCCGGCCTGCACGTGCCGGCCGCGCTTGCGCAAACTACCCACCGAGGCCGCGCAGGTGGCTGGGGAGCCGAGACAGTCCAGCGACACGTGCGTACCGCCTTCAGTGCGCTCACGGACGTACGCGGCCAGCGCTTCCGGCCCGTCGAACGCGCTGGCGTCCACGCTCAGCACCGCACCGGACCGCTCCGCCAACGCACGCGCCTGCGGCGAGACGTCCACCGCCACCACCTTCGCACCCGCAGCAGCCGCCAGAAGGACTGCAGAGATGCCTACGCCGCCACAGCCGTACACAGACACCCACTGCCCCGCGCGTACGCCGCCCTGGCGCAACACTGCGCGGAAAGCAGTCCCGAAGCGGCAACCGAGCGCAGCAGCTTCCGCCGACGACATCGAGTCCGGCAAGGCGACCAGGTTCGTCTGGGCATGCTCAATGGCGACCAACTCGGCGAACGAACCCCAGTGGGTCGCGCCGGGCTGGAACTCGTCGTCGCAGATCTGCTGGTCGCCCTTGGCGCACTGCGCGCAGACCCCGCACGCGCACACGAACGGGACCGTCACCCGATCGCCGTTGGCCCAGCCCTTGACGCCCGTCCCGACCTCGACGATCCGCCCGGCGAGTTCGTGCCCGACGACGTGCGGCAGCCGGACCGCGCTGTCGTGGCCCTGCCAGGTGTGCCAATCGCTGCGGCACACCCCGGTCGCTTCGACCGCGATGACGACCCCGCCGTCCGGGGTTCCCGGATCCGGTACTTCCCGCACTTCCGGAAGCACGCCGAACTCTTCGATCACGACCGCACGCATAGGTCCGATCGTAGAAGCCGTCTCGCGGGCCGCTGGCTTCAGCTCACCCGGGCTCGCGTGCCCCCAATGTGGCATTGGGTGCATCTCACGCACCCAATGTGGCGTTCGGTGCATCTCACGCACCCAATGCCACATTGGGGTTTATCGGGGCACGCGCTCACCCAGCCGATAGGGCGGTCTGGCGCTCACCATCGTCGTAGGGCAGGCCGGGGTGAACGACGGTGCGTAAGCGTCGGAATGCCCCCGGCGCGCTTCGCCGTCCCGCCGCGGCCGGGCCGCACTCAGGGAAGCGGCTGGCCCGGCTGATGGAACTGGCCTCGCGGACGCGGCGGCCCGAGCAACCTGCGCAACGACCCGTCCGGCACGCCGAGGATCTGCTCGAGATTTCGCAACGCCCGCAACGATTCCGGGCGTTCCGGGCGGCAGCGCCCGGATTGCCAGTGGCTCAAGGTCGCGAGACTGACCGTCGTTCCCCTTCCCCGAAGCCGATATCTGATGCGTTCAAGGCCGAGCCCGCGGGCCCGGATCGCCGCGCGCAGCGCTTCGGCGAACGGGCCGGTTTCGAGCAATTGCCCGAGATCCCGCCCTGTTGCACTCCCCCGGTCGATAGTCGGTGTTCGCTGACCGGTCATCGCACACGCTCCGAACCACGTCGCTGGGAAACCTCGGAGCGTAGGCCGGACCACCCATGATCGGAAGGGTTTTCACCCTTGTGCGGAGAGTGCCCGGGCAATCGCGGCGAACGGTTCCGTGTAGCCGGAATTGACCGTGACACAGGAAATCCCCCACCGCTCGCGCCAGCGGAGAAGCATTTCCCCAGCGGCGTCAGGGTTTTCCGGCACGACGGTCACGGCCTTCTCCGCGACCAGTTGCGGCACGTCAACCCCGGTGTAGCGCGCCACGTGCGGCGAAGGCTTGTCCCCGATCGCGGTCAGGTTCACCGCCAATTCGACGTCCCGGTCTCCCGCGAACGAGCGGAAAGTGTCCACAATGGAGTCAGCCTGTTCCTCGGTGGTGCGCGGTCCCCAGGAAAACGTCACGACGTCGGCGGTGCGCGCGGCGAGCGCGAGCATTTTGGGCCCGGAACCCGCGAGCAATAACCGCGGCCGGTCGGGGCGCTGCGAAAGCACCTCGATGGTTTCCGCCAACCGGGCGACGCGTTCCCCCGGCGAAGCGAACTCGCGTCCCAGCGTTCCGGCGTGTTCGCCCGCCCCGGGATGGCCGACGCCCAACCCCAGCAGGAACCGGCCGCCAGTCGCCTGATGCAGTGAATCGGCCTGCCAGGCGAGGTTCCGGGCTTCACGGAACGGATCCGCCAGCACGAAGGTGCCGACGGTGAGCTTGCTCGTGACCGCGGCGGCGGCCGGCACGAGCGTCAACGGATCGAGCCCGCCGACCGGGTCGGTCGCGAACATCGTGTCGAGGCCCAGCTCCTCGATCCGGCGGGCCTGCGCGGTCCAGGACTCCAGATCCGGGGCGAACCCGGCGACGATCCCGAAGCGGAACGGCTTGGTAGTGGTCATGCCGACCATCGTCGGCGCGGGCGCGGTCCGGCACATCCGTCCGGCAGCGACACTCGCGCGTACGCTCCTCGGCGCAGCCGCCGTGCCCGGCTACGCCGTGCCCTCAGCGCAGGGTCACCGACAACGCCTGCGCGATCTCTTTGCCGATCGCGTGCGTGGCGGCGTCCGGCGGCTGCCCGACCTTCACCACCATCGGCCCGCCGAACGGCTGCCGCTCGACCACCTCGATGCGCTCGCCGAGGCCGATCGCGTGCTCGGTGAGGTAGCGCAGCAGGTCCGGATCGGTGTCCCACACGCGGACGATCTCGCCGACCGCGCCGGGAGGGAGGTCGTCCAGGATGCGCATCGGAAGTTCCTCGACGCTGCCGTCCGGGGCCGGGATCGGGTCGCCGTGCGGATCGCGCACCGGGTTGCCGAGTTTGGCCGCGATGCGCTCGACGAGCCGGTCGGAGACCGCGTGCTCCAGCGCGTCGGCCTCGGCGTGCACCTCGTCCCAGGTGTAGCCGAGTTCGGAGACCAGGTACGTCTCGATCAGCCGGTGCCTGCGCAGCACCGACCGGGCGAGCTGGCGCCCCTCGGCGGTCAGCTCGATGCCGCGGTAGGGCACGTGCGCGACCAGGCCGAGCTGCGAAAGCTTCGTGACCATGCCCGACGCCGACGACGGGCTCACCTCAAGCCGCCCGGCCAGCGACGCGTTGGTGACCGCCTCGCCCCGTTCGACCAGCCCGTAGATCACCCGCACGTAGTCCTCGACCGACGACGACCTCCGGACGGAACCATCTCCCATGCCGCATACGATACGGGGCCCGGCCCGCCGCGGTCGGCCGGTCAGCGCGGCCCGCGGTAGCCCGGTCGGGCTTGTCTCGGTCGCTTCGGCTCTCCGGACGGTGGTGCCGGTCAGCGGGAACCAGCCGGCCCCGTCATGATCGACGCGGCTTTACTGGCCGGGCTCGCGCCCAATCGTCCCGGTCACCAGACTCTGCCTGCTCACGGCCGCCAGCGGTAGCGGATCCAGCCCGGCACCGGCTCCGCGCCGAGCTGCGCGTAAAACGCTTCCGCCTTGGCGTTGCCCGCCTGCATGTCCCATTCGACCCGCCCCGCCGTGCGGGCGCGCAGTGCGTCGAGCAGTTCCCGGCCCAGTCCGTACCTGCGGTGCTCCGGGCGGATGAACAGGTCGTCGAGCCAGATGCCCGGGCGGCCCTCCCAGGTGGAGAAATTCCAGCTGCAGAAGGCGAACCCGGCGACGACGTCCGGACGTCCCGGCGGCGTGCAGATCAGCACCCACGCCTTCGGCTCCGGACCGAACAGGTGGCCGCTCATTTCGGCGCGGTCGAGTTTGAGGTCGTGCTTGTCCTCGTAGACCGCGTGTTCCTCGATGAGGCTGCAGATTTCCTCGACGTCCTCGAAGACGGCGTCGCGAACGGGCATCGGGCGCCCCTTTCTTGTCGGTGGTGGCGGCTACGGTGCGGGTATCAGAGCAAGGCTGTGGGAGTCCGGCGCGGCGGAGCCGGGGTGGAGCGTTTTGAGGTGGAAGGAGGTGGTGGTTGTTGAGGGGTGAATCGACAATTGAATAAGGCGATGAGTGGGCGAGCGCAGCGGCGAGTGGTGGAGAGCAGGCGCCCTGGGTGCTGAGTGGCGAGGCGCACCCAACCTGATCGGCGAACCATGCCGGACACGCGCGCTGACCGCCGAGCAGCGACGTGCGGGCAAGCCAACCGGCAAACGGTGCCGAGCAGGCAAACGCACCGCCGAACGGCAAGGCGCACCCAAGCCGATCGGCCAACGGCGGAGAACCCGCGCGCTGGGCACCGAGCAGCGAGGCGCACCCAACCTGATCGGCAAACCGTGCCGGACACGCGCGCTGACCATTGAGCGGCGAGACGCGGGCCAGCTCATCGGCGAACCGTGCCGGACGCGCAAGCGAACCGGTGAGCGGCGGAACGCACGCAACCCAACCGCAGAGCCATGGCGAGCACGCCACCCAACCGCAGAGCCATGGCCAGCACGCCGCCCAACTGCGGAGCAACGGCGAGCACGCCACCCACCCGGCGAGCAACCCAGCCCGCCAGCCGAGCGAACCCGTGCCACCCCCATCACGCCGCCTCGTAAAGAAGCTCGCCGCCCACCGCGGTGCCGAGTACCCGCGCGTCCTCCACAGTGGACAGTGGATCCGCGGACAGCACAACGAAGTCCGCGAGCTTCCCCGGCTCCAGCGTGCCGAGGTAGCTTTCCGCGAAGGTGGCGTACGCCGAGCCGTACGTGTAGGCGCGCAGGGCCTCCGCCGGGGTCAGCGCCTCCTCGACGGCGAACGGTTCGCCGGTGGACGTCCGGCGGTGGACCATGTCGGCGAGGCCCAGCAGCGGGGCACCGTCGACGACCGGGCGATCTGAGCTGGCGGGGAGCACGCATCCGGCGTCGAGGACGCTGCGGAGGCGGTAGCACCACGGCACCCGCGATTCGCCGAGTGCCGCGCGCATGCCGTCGCCCAGCTCGTTGACGAACCGGCCTTGCGGGGAGGCGATCAGGCCCAGCGAGGCCAGACGGGTCAGCTCCGCGGGCGGGAGCACGGCGCAGTGCTCGATGCGGTGCCGGTGGTCGGCGCGCGGGTTGGCGGCCAGTGCGGCTTCGTAGGCGTCCAGGACGACCGTGACGGCTCGGTCGCCGATGGCGTGGGTCGCGATTTGCCAGCCGGCGTCGTGGGCTTGGCGGATGGTGCGCGCCAGTTCGTCCTCGGGCACCTGGAAGTAGCCGCGGTTGTCCGGTTCGCCGGCGAAGGGTTCGTGCATCGCGCAGGTGCGGCCGATCAGCGAGCCGTCGGCGAAGAGCTTCATCGGGCCGACGCGCAGCCACTCGTCGCCGAGGCCGGTGCGCAGGCCCAGGTCCAGGCCGAAGCCGGCGCCGTCGGGCAGGTCGTGCAGGACGCTCGCGGCGACCATCACCGTGCTCCGCACGCGCAGGACGCCGCGTTCGCGCGCGAGCTGGTACGCGGCCAGTTCCGCGGGCGTCTCGCCGACCAGGCCACCGCCGATACCGGCTTCCTGGACGCTCGTGATGCCTTCGGACAGGTACTGCTGGCTCGCTCGGTCGAGGCCGCGGACCACCGACTCGAGCGGCGTCGGATACGTCAGCGGGCGCAGCAGCAGCTGTGCCTGCTCGCGCAGCAAGCCGGTCGGCGAGCCGTCCAGACCCAGGACTACGTCGCCGCCGACGGGCACGTTCGCCAGGTCCAGCCGGTCCAGCACCGCGGAGTTGACGAGCGTCATGTGGCCGGACGTGTGCTTGAGCCGCACGAGCATGCCAGGGGCGGCGCGGTCCAGGCCGTGCCGGTCCGGATGCTCGCCGCCGGCAAGTTTGTTCTGGTCGTAGCCGCTGCCGACGACCCAGCTCCCGGCGGGCAGTTCGGCCGCGCGCCGCGCCACGGCGGCGTACACCTCGTCGACGCTGCGGCAGTCGCTGAGCGGCACGTCGTCCAGGCCCATGCCGAACCAGGCCATGTGGTTGTGCGCGTCGTGGAACCCGGGCGCGACGAAGCCCCCGCCGAGATCCACCCGGCGGCGGGCGGACAGCTCGCGCGCGTCGTCGCCCAGCGCGACGATCCGGCCGTGCAGCACCGCCAGCGCGGTGTCGCCGGTGACCAGCCTGGCGTTCTCGTACACCGCGTCAACCTGCATGCCTCCGACACTATCGATCGATCGATCGAACGTCTAGGCTCACCGTCATGAGCACCGTTGACCTGGCCGTCGAGGGCGGCATCGCGCAGATCCGGCTGAACCGGCCCGAGCGGCTCAACGCCGTCGCGCCCGTGCTGGTGGACGACTTCCTGACCGCGCTGGAGGCGGTCGCGCACAGTGACGCCCGCGTCGTGCTGCTGTCGGGCAACGGCCGCGCCTTCTGTGCCGGACACGACCTGAAGGAACCCACCCCGGCGGGTGATTCCCGCGCCCGGCTGGAGCGGCTCCAGGACGTCACGCGCCGGCTGCGCGCGCTGCGTCAGCCGGTCATCGCAGCTGTGCACGGGTACGCGATCGGCGCGGGTGCGGAGTTCGCGCTGGGTTGCGACCTCATCCTGGCTGCCGAGGACGCGGTGTTCGCGTTCCCTGAGGTGTCGCTGGGGTTGAGCGTCACCGGTGCCGCGTCCAGGCTGCTTCCGCTGCTGGTCGGGCCGGTCAAGGCCAAGGAACTGCTCCTGCTCGGCGACCGGTTCGACGGCCGTCGCGCGCATGACATCGGCCTCGTCAACGCCGCCGTGCCAGCGGACGAGCTGATGCCGCTCGCGCTCGGCTGGGCGGAGAAGATCGCGCATCATCCGCCGGAGGCCGCCGCGATGGCCAAGCGGGCGCTGGACGCCGGGATCGACCACGCCTTCGATTCGGCGCTGGAACTCGAGGTCACCCACGCTTTGATCACCGAGCACTCGGCCGCCGTCCGCGAGTCGACCGAAGCGTTCCGGAGCCGGGCGTGACGCCGCTGCAGGACATCGACACGCTGGTCGCGCTGGTTACGCACGCCGCGCAGCTCTGGCCGGAACGCACTGCGTGGATCTTCGACAGCACCAGCACCCGATTCACCTTCGCCGAAGTCGACGACCGCAGCGGACGCCTGGCGAAAGCGCTCCAAGACCAAGGCATCCAGGCGGGCGATCGCGTAGCGGTAATGCTCCGCAACGAGCCGGAGTTCCCGCTCCTGTGGCTCGCGCTCGCCAAACTCGGCGCCGTACTGGTTCCGGTGAACATCAACTACCGCGAATTCGACGGCGCGCACGTTCTGCGCCACTCCGGCGCGCGACTGGCTGTAGCCGCCGAAGAGTTCGTGGAACTGCTGGAGAAGATCGCGCCGGAAACAGCGGTGGAACGCGTCCTCACGCCAGCCGCGCTGGTGTCGGAAACGCGCTACGAACCGGCAGCCGTAGTGGCCGAACAGCCGGTCAACATCCAGTACACGTCCGGCACCACCGGCGCGCCGAAGGGCTGCGTACTGCCGCACCGCTACTGGACCACGCTCGCGCTCGGCCTCGCCACCGGCTTCCCCGCCGTCAGCGAAGACGACATTCTGCTTACCGCGCAACCCTTCCACTACATCGATCCACAGTGGAACGTCGCGCTCGCGCTGGCCGCCGGAGCGACGCTCGTCGTGCTGGACCGCTTCCACCCGTCCACGTTCTGGGCGAAGGTCCGCGAGTACGAGGTCACCTGGTTCTACTGCCTCGGCCTGATGCCGACGCTGCTGCTGCGCCAGCCGCCGCATCCGGACGACCGGAACCACCGCGTCCGCGCGATCAGCGCGTCGGCGATCCCCCCTGATCTGCACGCTCAGCTGGAAGAACGCTGGGGCGTGCCGTGGTACGAGGCGTTCGGGATGACCGAGACCGGCGGCGACATCCGGGTTTCCGAGGCCGATCACGACGCCGCGGTGGGCACCGGCTGCATCGGCCGGCCGACCCGCGACCGCGAAGTGATGATCGCCGACGAAGATGGGAAACCGTTGCCACGCGGGGAAACTGGCGAACTGCTGATCCGCGGCATCGGGCTGATGCACGGCTACCACGACGATCCCGAAGCGACCGCGCGCGCCTTCGCCGGCGGCTGGTTCCACACCGGCGACCTCGCGCGCATGGACACCGAAGGTCGCGTCTACTACCTCGGCCGCACCAAGGACATGATCCGGCGCAGCGGCGAGAACATCTCCGCCGACGAAGTCGAGCGTGCCCTGCTGCAGCATCCGAAAGTGCAGCTCACGGCCGTGCTCGCGGTGCCGGACGAGCTGCGCGGCGAGGAAGTGAAGGCGTACGTCGTGTGCGGCGAGAACCGCCCGTCGCCCGAGGAGCTGGCGGAGTTCTGCGCTCAGCAACTGGCGTACTTCAAGGTGCCGAGGTTCTGGACCTTCGCCGACGATCTGCCGCGCACGCCGTCGGAACGCGTCGCCAAGGGTGAACTGCGGAAAGTCGCCGACCTCCGAGCCGGCTCGTGGGACCGCAGCACCGGGGAGTGGCAGTGAGCAGCGGTGAGCGGGTGCGGGCAGCAGCCGTGAAACTGTTCGCCACCAAGGGTTTCCACGGCACAGGCATTCGGGATCTGGCGCAGGAAGCCGAGCTTTCTTCGGCGACGCTCTATCACTACATGGGCACCAAGGAAGATCTTCTTGTCGAAATCATGACGACCTCGCTGCACCGCTTGATCGACGCGGTCGCGAAGGCCACCGCGGGCAGCGACGATCCGGTGGTCCGGCTGCGCACGCTGGTCGCGCTGCATGTCCTCGCGCACGCCGCCCAGCCTGGCGAAACCCGGGTGGTGGACAACGAAGTCGACGCGCTTTCGGCTCCGGCGCGTGCCCGGGTCGTCGCGCTGCGGGACGAATACGAGCAGTACTGGGCGAAGGCGATCGAAGACGGCGCCGCGGCGAACGTGTTCCACACCGCACAACCGACCGTGACGCGGCTCGCGCTGCTGGAAATGTGCAGCGGCGTGGCCAGGTGGTATTCGCCGAAGGGCCCGCTCAAGCTCGAAGGCCTGGCCACGCACTACGCCGAACTGGCGCTGCGAGCGCTCGGCCATCCGGTCGCGGTCCGTGCGGAAGACCTCCGGCAGTGCCTCGAAGTGGTCGCCCAAGTGTGGGATCTGCCCGGCGAGGAGGGCTTTTAGGGCCGTACGCCTTGCTCAGACGGCGAACGTGGGGGACGCTCGAAGGGTGAGTGAGCAAACGATCCAACTCGAACTGGACGATTCGGGGCTCTCGCCCGGCCTGCCCGTACCTGCCAACCCTCGCGATCAGGTCCAGGACGTCCCGTATCGGCCGGTCGAATTCCGCGACGACGATCTGCCCAGCGCGCTGGAACGCTGTGCAGTGTGGCTGCGTCAGGCGCAGGAGTGGCTCGGCGAACCGCTCGACGTGCTCGCGATCCACCTCGATTACGACGAGCGACAGGGATCGCCCTACTACGACGTGAAGGTGCTCTGCAACGAGGAAGACCTCGCCGGAGTCCCGATCGCCATGCGCAACAACAAGTAGTCTCGTCATTCCGCCGCGAAGGCCCCCTCGGAGTCCGAGGGGGCCTTCGCCGCGTTTCGGATAGGGGCATGACAAACCTCGCCGCGCCCCGGCAAGATCGGAGGCGGACGAGGGAGGGAATGCCGGTGACCGAAATCGTGGTGCGCTGGTCCGAACCGCTGCCCGCGGAGGATCGCTACCTGAAGCTGCTGGACGACCTGGAACGCGGCCGTTACGACGCGTACCGGCTCGAAATCGACCAGCGCCGCTTCCTGACCGGCCGGGTGCTCGCGAAGACCCTCGTCGCGGAACGTCTCGGCGGCGCGGCGGAGTCCGTGCGCTTCGACGCGACCTGCGACGACTGCGGCAAACCGCACGGCCGTCCGCGCGTGCCGGGCTCGGACCTCGTGCTGTCGATCTCGCATTCGGGCAATCTGATCGGTCTCGCGGTCACTGACGGGGTGCCAGTGGGCCTCGACGTCGAAACCGCCAGCCGCAAGGCGGACGCCTCGCTCGTCGACTACGCGCTGAGCCCGGCCGAGCGGGAAGCCGTCGCGGGCCTGTCCGACGAGGAGCGTTCGGCGGCGTTCTTCATCTACTGGACGCGCAAGGAAGCGGTGATGAAGGCCACCGGCAAGGGGCTGAAAATCCCGCTGCAGAGCATCACGTTCTCCCGCTACGACGCCCCCGCCGAGCTGGTGGTCTCCGGCGACGAAGCGCTCGACCCGGCGCGGACCCGGCTCGCGGACCTCAAGGCGGCCGACGGGCATCGGGCGGCGGTGGCGGCGCTGACCTCGGACAGCCTGAGCGTCACCGAGGAGCGCTGGCTGCCGTAAACCGTCACGAGGCGCTGTCGTCCAGCCCCATCGCGCCGAGCAGCGTGCGGAACTTCGCGATCGTCTCCTGGTACTCGGTGTCCGGATCCGACGCGGGCACGATGCCGCCGCCCGCGTAGAGCCGCATCGACTGCTCGGCCACCTCGGCGCACCGGATCGCGACGGCCCATTCGCCGTCGCCCGCCGCGTCGACCCAGCCGACCGCGCCCGCGTAGTAACCGCGGTCGAAGGGCTCCAGCTCCTGCACCAGGTCGCGCGCGGCGACGGTCGGGGTGCCGCAGACCGCGGGCGTCGGGTGCATCGCGGCGGCGAGGTCGAGAGCGGTCACCGAGCGGTCGGCCAGCTCGCCGGTGATGGACGTCCGCAGATGCCAGATCGCGGGCGTGGACACCAGCTCAGGACCGGCGGGGACGTCGAGCTTCCGGCAGAACGGCCGCAGCGACTCGACGACGTAGTCGATGACCAGATCGTGCTCTTCCCGGTCCTTCGCGGACGCGAGGAGGGCTTCGCCGTTGGCCCGGTCGGTCTCCGGGTCGGCCGAACGCGGCATCGACCCGGCGTGCGGGGTCGTGAACACGGAGTCGCCCGTCCGGGAAAGCAGCAGCTCAGGGGTGGCCCCGACGAGGGTGCGGCCGCCGGGGAGTTCGGCGGCATAGGTGAAGTGGCGCGGGTTGCCGCGCGCGAGGTTGCGCACGATCGCCTCGACCGGGATCGGCGCGTCGAATTCCAGCTCGAGCGCACGGGCCAGCACGGCTTTGCGCAGGTCGCGGTCGCGCAGAGCGGCTACGGCCGCGCGCACGTTCTCGCGGTGGCCGTCAGCGGACGGGAGCCGCCGGGTGGCCGCCGGGGCGGGCAGAGCGGCGGCGGGAGGCGCGGGCGGGGTCTCAGCGTCCGCCTGGGCGCGATGCACCGTCCGGGGCAGCACGAGGTGCCCCGGCGAGGTCGCGCCGGGTCCGGTGTCGAACGGCAGCACGCCGACGGCGAGCGGCACGCCGGAACGGTCCAGCTCGGCGGCTGCCGAGCGGGCGAGGCGGCGCGGGTCGGCGTCGGTGACGGTCTCGAGCGCACCGCGGGCGAGCAGGGCCCGCCGGGCGGTCGCGAACAAGAAGTCGCCGCGCTGGTAGCGGACGGTGGTCTGCGCCGGGGTCGCCGGCGCGGTACTGGTCGGCACTCCGTCAGCGTCCCAGCATCCGGGAGCGCCGCGGGGAAAGTGTTGCCGGTGCAACACCTGCGCCGCACCTTCCCCGCGGCCGCCGGATCGGCCTTACTTGAGCGCGTCGATCAGCGCTTCGCGCTGCCGTTCGCCCAGGCCAGCGGCCCGGCGGTCGGGGTCGATCCCCGCCTGCTCGAGCAGCGCGGCGACCTTGACCGCGCCCAGGCCGGGCACCGCCTTGAGGAGCTGCGTGACCTTCGTCTTGCCGATGGTCTTGTTCTCCTTGGCCTGCTTGAGCACCGATTCGATGCTCTCCTTGCCGGACTTGATCGAAGCGAGCAGCTCCGAGCGCGCCTTACGAGCCTCTGCCGCCTTGGCGAGGGCCTCGGCGCGCTGCTCCGGAGTCAACGTGGGCAGAGCCAACGTAATGTCCTTTCCTCTCAGGTCTCCGCTTTCGCGGCCGACGGTCTCAGCCGATGCTTGCAGCTGCAAGCGCTGGCCAGCCGTCACTTACCACGGCCCCAGTAAACGCCACGTGCCCGCAGTACGCGCAACCGACACGCACTTATCACCCGTCGACGGGCGCGGCGGACCTGCGCGAGGGGACCCCTCGCGACCTGTGGAAACGGGCCAGAAGGGCTCATTTCCACCCCATTACCTCACCCGAACGGGAGTGTATTTCCACACAGTTAACACAACGCATTTTCTTGCCCCGCAACAGAAATCGCGACGGAAGTCGATCATGAAAGACCGGGGCCGCCACCCGATGGCGGGAGGCGGACGCCAAGCTGTGACCGAACTTGTTCGTGCCCGATCCGGCGGATGCGCATTAGAGTCGGGCGCACCCCAGTTCACCGGCGAACGAGCACCACGGGAGTCACCCATGTTGAGCACGATGCAGGACGGACAGCTGTCGCTCGCGAAGCTGCTGCGCCACGGCACGAAGGTGCACGCGAAGAGCGAAGTCGTCACCTGGACCGGTTCAGAAGCCCGCCGGGAGACGTACGCGGAACTCGGCAAGCACGCCGCCCGGCTGGCGAACGCGCTGCGCGGTCTCGGCGTCACCGGCGACCAGCGGGTCGGCACGTTCATGTGGAACAACGCCGAGCACCTCGCCGCCTATCTGGCAGTGCCCGCCATGGGCGCGGTGCTGCACACGCTGAACATCCGGCTGTTCCCGGAGCAGCTGGTTTTCGTGGCGAACCACGCCGAGGACCACGTCATCATCGTCGACGGCACGCTCGTGCCGCTGCTGGCGAGCAACCTGCCGGGGATGAAGACGGTCAAGCACGTGATCGTGGCCAACGGCGACGCGTCCGCGCTGACCGCGCCCGAGGGCATCACCGTGCATTCCTACGACGAGCTGCTGGCCGGGCAGTCCGACGAGTTCGACTGGCCGGAGGTGGACGAGCGGTCCGCGGCCGCGATGTGTTACACCTCCGGCACCACGGGCGACCCGAAGGGCGTCGTCTACTCGCACCGGTCGATCTGGCTGCACTCGATGCAGGTCTGCATGAGCGACAGCATGCGGCTCGCCCAGGAAGACCTGGCGCTGGCGATCGTGCCGATGTTCCACGCGATGTCGTGGGGACTGCCGTACGCGGCGATGATGGTCGGCTCCTCGCTGCTGATGCCGGACCGGTTCCTGCAGCCGGCTCCGATCGCCGCGCTGCTGGCCGCGGAGAAGCCGACCTTCGCCGCCGCGGTGCCGACGATCTGGCAGGGCCTGCTCGCGCACCTGGACGCGAACCCGCAGGACATCAGCCACATCCGCGAGGTGGTCGTCGGCGGGTCGGCCGCGCCGCCGTCGTTGATGCACGCCTTCGAGGAGCGCTACGACGTGCCGATCCTGCACGCGTGGGGCATGACCGAGACATCGCCGCTGGGCAGCGTCGCGCGTCCGCCCGCCAGCGCGACCGGCGAGGAGCGTTGGGCCTACCGCTACACCCAGGGCCGGTTCCCGGCGTCCGTGGCGGCCCGGCTGATCGGCGACAACGGCGAGGAACTGCCGTGGGACAACGAAGCGGTCGGCGAGCTGGAAGTGTCCGGTCCGTGGATCGCAGGCGCCTATCACGGCGGATCGGATATCGACCCGGAGAAGTTCCACGACGGCTGGCTGCGCACCGGCGACGTCGGCAAGATCAGCCCGGACGGCTTCCTGACGCTGACCGACCGCGCCAAGGACGTGATCAAGTCCGGCGGAGAGTGGATCTCGTCGGTGGACCTGGAGAACGCGGTGATGGGCCATCCGGCGGTCGCGGAGGCGGCGGTGGTCGGCATCCCGGACGAGAAGTGGGACGAGCGCCCGCTGGTCGCCGTCGTGGTGAAGGAAGGCCAGCAGGCCACCGCCGAGGAGCTGCGCAAGTACCTGTCGGACAAGGTCGCGAAGTGGCAGCTGCCGGAGAACTGGACGTTCGTGGAGGAGGTGCCCAAGACGAGCGTCGGCAAGTTCGACAAGAAGCGGCTGCGCGCGTCCTACTCCGAGGGAAAGCTCGACATCTCACACCTCTGAGCGGTTAATCTCCGGCGAGTTGTCGGCCTGGGAAGGGCTTCGTGCGGGAATCTGTTGCACGCAAGGAGCCCTTCCCAGCACGTCGGAGGAGAACTGGGGATGCAGCAGCGGAGCAGGAGGTCGTTCCTGTCGTTGGCGGGAACGGCGGCGGTGGGCGCGGTCGCGGCCGCGTGCGGGTCGAACACCGGGCGTCCGGGCGACCCGCCGCCGTCCACGGCGATGTCGGCGGGGGCCTCGACCACCTCGCAGGCGCCGAAAGCCACGCTGCAGCAGTGGTACCACGCCTACGGCGAGGACGGCGTGCAGGAAGCCGTCAAGAACTACGCGGCCAGCTACCCGGGCGCGAAGGTCAACGTGGTGTGGAACCCGGGCGACTACGACTCGAAGATCGTCACCGCGCTGCAGAACAGCCCGGTGCCGGACGTTTTCGAGGCGCAGGTGAAGATCGACTGGGTCCGGCAGAACCAGGTGGTGTCGCTGGACGACATCGTCGGGCCGGTCAAGAACGACTTCAGCCCCGCCGTGCTCGCCGCGCAGACCGTCGAAGGCAAGGTCTACGGCATTCCGCAGGCCACCGACACGCAGGTGCTGTTCTACCGCAAGAGCATGCTGCAGGCCGCGGGCGTGCAGCCGCCGCAAACCGTCGACGAGCTGATCGACGCCGCGAGCAAGCTGTCGAAGGACGGCGTGAAGGGCCTGTTCGCGGGCAATGACGGCGGAGTCGGCACGCTCACCGGGCCGCTGCTGTGGTCGGCCGGGCTGGACTATCTGAAGAACAACAACCGCGAGGTCGGCTTCGACGATCCGCGCGCGGCCGCCGCGTTCAGCAAGCTGCACACGCTCAACACCAACGGTTCCCTGCTGCTCGGCGCGCCCGCCGACTGGTCGGACCCGGGCGCGTTCGTCGACGGGCTCTGCGCGATGCAGTGGACCGGGCTGTGGAACGTCCCGAAGATCCGCGACGCGCTCAACGACGATTTCGGCGTCCTGCCATTCCCGAAGCTGGACGACAGCGGCAAACCGTCGGTTCCGGTCGGCGCGTACGGCGCGATGGTGAACGCGAAGAGCGCGCACGTCAGCGAGGCCAAGGCGTTCGTGAAGTGGCTGTGGATCGACCAGACCGACAGCCAGCTGGAGTTCGCCACCCGCTACGGCTTCCACGTGCCCGCCCGGCAAAGCCTGATCGACAAAGCGCAGACGCTGCAAAGCGGTCCGGCCGCGGACGTGGTGAAGTTCGTCAAGGAGAACAGCCACCTCATCGGCGGTCCAGTGTGGACACAAACCTCGAACACCGCGCTGTCGGACGCGGTCGCGAAGATCGCCAAGGAGGGCGCGGACCCGGTGGCGCAGACGAAGGCCGCGGTCACCGTCGCGCAGTCCGAGCTGAAACGCCTGTTCGGATGAGAATGTCCCGGAAGACCCGGGACACGCTGGCGTTCTGGGGATTTGTAGGCCCGTTTCTGCTCGGCCTGGCGATCTTCGCCTACGTGCCGATCGGATGGAGCCTGTACCTGTCGTTCTTCGACGCGCGCAACACGGTCACCCCTAGCGTCTTCGTCGGACTGGACAACTACGCGCACATGCTTTCCGACGGCCCGTTCGTCGCGAGCCTCGGCACGTTCAGCGTGTTCGCGCTGTTCATCGTGCCGCTGACTTTCGTGCTGTCGCTGGCGCTCGCGGTCGGCGTGAATCAGCTGCGGTTCGCGCGGACGTTCTTCCGCTCGGTGTTTTTCCTGCCGTTCGCGTGTTCTTACGTGGTGGCGTCGCTGATCTGGAAGACGTCGCTGTTCTCCGGCGTCCGCTACGGACTCGCGAACACTGTGCTCGGCGTCTTCGGCGTCGATCCGGTGGCGTGGACCGGCACCGTGCATCCGCCGCTGTACTGGGTGGTGCTGGTGACCGCCCGGCTGTGGCTGCAGCTCGGTTTCTACATGATCCTGTTCCTCGCCGCGCTGCAACGGATTCCGCAGCATCTGTACGAGGCGGCCTGGCTGGACGGCGCGAAGCCGGGCTGGCAGGTTTTCCGGCACATCACGCTGCCGCAGCTGCGCGCGACGTCGGTGGCCGTGCTGTTGCTGAACCTGATCAACGCCTATCAAGCGTTCGACGAGTTCTACAACATCATGGGCGATTCCCGCGGCTATCCGCCGTTCGCGCGGCCGCCGCTGGTGTACCTCTACTACACGTCGCTCGGCTCCGGCGGCCAGGACCTCGGCCGCGGCAGCGCGGGCGCGATCATCCTGGCGCTGCTGATCGCCGTGGTGACTCTCCTGCAGGGCAAGCTTTTCCGGTTCGATCGGAGCACGACATGATCCGCGCGGTGCTTCGCTGGACGGCGCTCGCGGTGTCCGCGATCCTGTTCCTGCTGCCGTTCTACCTGTTGCTGCGCAACGGTCTCGCGTCGCGCGCGGAGATCACCGCGCCGGACTGGACACTGTGGCCGAAGGAGATTCACTGGGAGAACTTCACCAAGCTGTTCGACCAGCACGACGTGCCGTTCGCGCGCAGCATCCTGAACTCGGTCGTCGTCGCGGTCCTGCAAACCGCGGGCCTGCTGGTGGTGTGCTCGCTCGCCGGCTACGGCCTGGCGCGGGTGCCGTACCGCTACTCGAAGCCGGTGTTCTACGCGGTGCTGGCGACGCTGATGATCCCGACGTCGGTGACGTTCGTGCCGAGTTTCGTGGTGGTCTCGACGCTCGGCTGGCTCTCGGATTTCCGCGGGCTGGTGATCCCGGGCCTGTTCAGCGCGTTCAGTGTTTTCCTGTTCCGGCAGTACTTCCTGGACTTCCCGAAGGAGCTGGAGGACGCGGGCCGCGTCGACGGACTGTCCCGCTGGGGCGTCTTCCGCAAGATCGTGGTGCCCAACTCGCGCGGCTTCTTCGCCGCGATCGCGGTGATCACCGTGATCGGCAGCTGGAACGCGTTCCTGTGGCCGCTGATCATCGCGCAGTCGCCGGACTCGTGGACGGTGCAGGTCGCCCTGTCCGGGCTGCTCACCGCGCAGAACCCGCAGCTGAACCTGCTGTTCCTGGCCGCGGTGCTGTCGATCGTGCCGATTGTGCTGCTCTTCGCGTTTCTCCAGCGATATCTGGTACGCGGGGTCACCGAATCCGGGTTGAAAGGCTGAAAACCCTCACACCGGACGGTGGTGGAGCGTAACGTTTCGCCGTTAGTCGCCGACGACTCACCGTCGCCACAGTCGTAGCAGGAGTGCACCCATGACGGACCCGTATCAGCAGCAGCCCTACCCCGGCCAGGACCCGGCGCAGGGCCATCCGTCCGGTCCGGTGCCCTCGCCGGGGTATCCGTCCGGGCCGATGCCTGCGCCGGGGTATCCCGCGCCCTACGGGGCGCCGGGGTATGGCTCGCCGTACGGGGTGCCGTACCCGGGCGTCGTGCCGTTGAAGACGAGCGGGCTCGCGGTGGCGGGGATGGTTGTCGGGATCGTCGCGTTGATCTTTTTCTGGGTGCCGTTCTTCGACGTGGTCGCGGCGATTACCGCGATCGGGCTGTCGTGGGCGGGCATGGTGCAGGCGGGGAAGCCTGGGTGGACCGGGCAGGGGATGGGGATCGCCGGGTTGGTGTGCGGGATTTTGGCTGCTATTCCGGCGGTTATTTTTCTGATCTGGTTCTTTGTGTCGTTGTCTGCGGTGGGGGCTACCTGCGCGTTTTATTGCTGAGGTCGTGGAGGGGGTCGGCTCGTCGCCTGGCGGCGACATTGCTGTGGTAAGGCTGGGGCACCCCGAAGCCCAGTGTGATGACGGACGGCATTTTTGGCTTCGTATCGGGGTGCAGGGCCGGGTGTGGCTGCGCTGGCGAGTTTGGGTGTGGTGGTGGGGGTTTAGGGAGTGGGGCTAGCGCCCCAATGTGGCATTGGGTGCATGCGACGCACCGAACGTGGCATTGGGTGCGTGGGATGCACCGAACGCGGCATTGGGTGCGACGGGGTGGGGTGCTGAGGCTTCCGGGGGGGATCTGCGGCTGCGGCTGCTTGCTCGCGGGGGGTCGGCTGGGCGTCGGGTGGCCCTCCGTTCGGCGGTAGTGCCGCCCTCGTCGGATGTGACAGAGTCTGCCGCGTTGTCACGGCGAATGTGAGAGACCTTCGCGTTCTGCTCTGGCTTAGTTCATCGGCCGGTCACGCAACTCCGGGAGCGTGCCAGGGCACGGGCGAGAGGCGGGGAGTGAGAAATGGCGGAACTGACCAGGCGGGCGTTCACCACGGCGGGTGCGGCCGGAGTGGGGTTGCTGCTCTGCACACCGACGGCCAACGCGCTGGACCGGGCGCTCAAGCGGACCACTCAACGGGCCGTTCGGACTGTCGGCACGACGCTTGACCAGGCCGCTTCCGGTGCGCCCACCGGGTACTCGCGGTTGTCGGCCGGGCCGGGCTGGCCGGTCGCTGTGCGGTCGGATCTGGTCGAGGGCAAGTCCGGGCGCGACGATCGGCGGACTGCGCTTGGGTCGTTCGTGCAGTTCACCGACCTGCACATCACCGACACCGAATCGCCTGCCCGGTTCGAGTATCTGCATCCGTTCATCGGGTCCGCGCACCGGCCGCAGGAAACCCTCGGCACGGTCGCGACCAGCGCGCTCGTCAAGCGGGTCAACAGTCTCCGTGCGGGGCCGTTCACCGGGCGGCAGTTCGACTTCGTCATGACCACCGGCGACAACACCGACAACCACGAGCTGCTCGAACTCGACTGGTTCCTCACCACGCTCAACGGCGGTGCGATCACGCCCAACTCCGGGGACCCGAATCGCTACGAGGGCGTCCAGGCATCAGGGAACCCGGAGTTCTGGAACCCGGGCACCCAGCTCGCCGACGACTACACCAAGAAGGGCTTCCCGCAGATCCCCGGTCTGCTCGAAGCGGGAATCGCGCCGTTCACCGCGCCGGGGCTGAACCTGCCGTGGTACTGCACGTTCGGCAATCACGACGACAGCGTCGTCGGCACGCTGCCGGAGGGCATCCCGGGCATCGAGGGCTGGTACACCGGCAAATACAAGGTGATCGGCAAGGACGAGAGCAGCGCGCGCAAGCTCGGCACCGCCATCCAGCGCGGCCAGAGCGTGCCGCTCGGCGAGCTGTTCGGCGGCGGCACGATCCGCGAGGTCACGCCGGATGCGCGCCGGCGTCCGTTCAGCACCTCGGAGTTCGTCAAGGCGCATCTGGCCGCGAAGAACACCGGACCCGGACCGGTCGGGCACGGCTTCACCGACGCCAACTCCGACGGCCGCAACGTCTACTACACCTTCCGGATCGCGCCCGGCGTCACCGGCATCAGCCTCGACACCACCACGCAGGGCGGGTTCGCTGACGGATCGATCGGGCTCGCGCAGTTCAACTGGGTCGAGTCGACGCTCAAGCGGAACAGCTCGACGTACTACGACTTCTTCGGCCGCAAGGTCACCCATTCCGTCACCGACGAACTGTTCGTCCTCTTCAGCCACCACACCAGCGGCACCATGGGCAACCTCCTGCCCGACGCGCGCCACCTGCTCGACCCGCGGCTCAACGGGGACACGTTCGTCGCCATGCTGCAGCGCTTCCCGAACGTCGTGGCGTGGGTCAACGGCCACACTCACCTCAACAAGATCACCCCGCACGTCGGCAAAACCCCGGCGCAGAGCTTCTGGGAGATCAACACCGCCAGCCACATCGACTTCCCGCAGCACGCCCGGATCATCGAGCTGGCCGACAACCACGACGGCACGCTGTCGGTGTTCACCACGCTCATCGAGGCCGACGCCCCGTACGCCGTGGACTACTCCGCCCGCACCCCCGACGCGCTCGCCTCGATGTACCGCGAGTTCTCCTACAACGACATCCACGCGAACCTCAGCCACGTCGGCGAGGCGGGCGACCGCAACACCGAGCTGCTGCTGACCAACCCGCTCAGCTGATTACCCGCGAGGTAATCGACGCCACGCATCCGGCTGCGGTTGACTGCTGCGCATGACCGACGTCGAAGGCACCCAGCTGTTCCACCAGACGATGCCGTTCAGCGAGCGGCTCGGCATCGAGGTGCTGGAGCACGGCCCGGACCTCGTCCGCAGCCGGATCGCGTGGGACGAATCGCTGTGCACGCTCGGCGGCGTGCTGCACGGCGGCGTCCTGATGGCGCTGGCCGATTCGACCGGGGCCGTCTGCGCGTACCTCAACCTGCCCGAAGGTGCGAAGGGCACGACGACGCTGGAGTCCAAGACGAACTTCCTGCGCGGCGTCCGTTCGGGGTATGCCACCGCGTCGTCCAGACCACTGCACGCCGGGCGCCGCGTGGTGGTCGTCGAGACCGAAATCCACGACGACGACGGCAAGCTCGCCGCGAAAATCACCCAGACGCAAGCGGTGTTGTAGCGGCGGCCCTTTACTTACCCGCTCCGGAGGGCGAAAATCTTTGGCTACCACTGGGGCCTGGGGACGGAGCCGGAATGCGGGTTCGCGGATTGTGCACGTTACTGTCCATCGTCATGCTCACGGCTGGTGCGGCACAGGCCGCTGCGGAACCGCAGCACACGCGTAACGACGAGTCCATCGACTACCACGAATGGTCGTCCGGCTCGTTCTTCGCGGGCCGGCTGGACGGGCTCGGGTTCGGCTACGGCGGCTTGCGGATCACGCATCCGATCGGCAGCGTCGCGCACACCGAGCCGGCGCTCGGCACCACGCGCACCTACGACTACGGCACCTGGACGTCGCCGAAGTACCGGCAGGGTTTCGACGCGACGCAGCTGATCGCGTCGTGGAACGCGCGCACCCCGGCGAAGACGTGGCTGGAGGTGCAGGCGCGCGGACGGACGTCGGCCGGAACCGAGACCACCTGGTACACGATGGGCCGCTGGGCCAGCGGGGACACCGACATCCACCGCACCAGCGTCGACGGGCAGAGCGACGCCAACGCCTCGGTCGACGTCGACACGCTCGCCACGAAGGCGGGCGTCACGCTGCGCTCGTACCAGCTGCGCGTGACGCTGTACCGCGAGCAAGGTTCGCCGGCCACGCCGACGTTGTCCTCGCTCGGCGCGATGACCTCGAACGTTCCGGACCGGTTCGACGTGCAGACCACCAAACCCGGCCGGGCGCGCGGGATCGAACTCAAGGTGCCGCCGTTCGCCCAGAACATCCACAAAGGACAGTTCCCGCAGTACGGCGGGGGCGGCGAAGCCTGGTGCAGCCCGACGTCGACCGAGATGGTCGCCGAGTACTGGGGCCGCAAGCCGACCGCGCAGCAAATGGACTGGATCCCGGCGGACTACGAGGACCGGTCGGTCGTCTACGCCGCGCGCGGCACCTACGACTACGCCTACGACGGCACCGGCAACTGGCCGTTCAACACCGCGTACGCCGCTTCGCTCGGACTGCGCGGGCACATCACGCGGCTGCACGACCTCAACGAGCTCGAAGGCTACATCGCACGCGGCATCCCGGTGATCACCTCGCAGTCGTTCCTGTCCAGCGAACTGGACGGCGCGGGCTACGGCACGGCGGGGCACCTGATGGTCGTCATCGGGTTCACCCAGGCGGGCGATGTGATCGCGAACGACCCGGCGTCCAGCTCGGACGGCCGCGTGCGCACGGTGTACAAGCGCGACCAGTTCGAGAAGATCTGGCAGCGCACGAAACGGCACACCGAGAGCGGCGCGGTGGCGGGCGGACCGGGCGGGGTCGTTTACCTGATCACGCCGTGAATATCGGCTGGTTTGACCCGCGGGCCCGACGTTACAGTGCCGTCCGTGACCGAGCCTCCGGATAGCCTGGCCGACCCCCGCGAGCTGCTGCTCGCCTACCTCGACTACTACCGCGACACGCTGCTGCGCAAGCTGGACGGCCTGTCCGACGGCGAACTGCGCACCAGCAGGCTTCCGTCGGGCTGGACCCCGCTCGAATTGCTCAAGCACCTCGCGTTCGTGGAACGACGGTGGCTGCGCTGGGGGTTCTTGGGTGACGACATCGATCCGATCTGGGGCGAGAACGATCCCGAGACCGGGAAGTGGTCGGTCGGCGCGGACGAATCGGCGGACGAGATTCGGGCGCTCTTCCGGGACGCGTGCGCGGACTCCCGGGTGATTGTGTCTGGTGCGCAGCTGCAGGACATCGCGCGGGGCAGTGGGCGATTCTCGGCTCAGGAGCAGCCTCCCGCGTTGAGCTGGATCCTGTTTCATCTGCTTCAGGAGTACGCCCGGCATGTGGGGCAACTGGACGTGGTGCGCGAGCTTGCTGACGGTGCGACTGGCGAATAGCGAACCGATCCGGGCTATGGCGATATGCGCATGATCCGTGATTAGCTGCCCGCGAGATGCCGTCGCAGGTTAGGGGTTGTGCGCATGCCGTACGAGGTCCAGGGAGTCGTGTCGCGGGCCAAGGGCCAGCCGGTCACGCTTGAGACGGTGGTGGTGCCGGATCCCGGACCGGGCGAGGCCGTCGTGTCGGTGCAGGCGTGCGGGGTGTGCCACACCGACCTGCATTACCGCGAGGGCGGGATCAACGACGAGTTCCCGTTCCTGCTCGGGCACGAGGCCGCGGGCCGGGTGGACAAGGTCGGCGCGGGCGTCACCGATCTCGCGCCGGGCGACTACGTGATCCTCAACTGGCGCGCGGTCTGCGGCACCTGCCGGGCGTGCAAGCGCGGCAAGCCCTGGTACTGCTTCTCGACTTTCAACGCCGAACAGCCGATGACGCTCACCGACGGCACGAAGCTGTCGCCCGCCTTGGGCGTCGGGGCGTTCCTCGAAAAGACCCTGGTCCACAGTGGACAGTGCACCAAGGTCGACGAGAGGGCCGAACCCGCCGTCGCCGGGTTGCTGGGCTGCGGCGTGATGGCCGGGCTGGGCGCGGCGATCAACACCGGTGCGATCGGGCGCGGCGATTCGGTCGCGGTGATCGGCTGCGGCGGCGTCGGCGACGCGGCCATCGCGGGCGCTCAGCTGGCCGGGGCGACCACGATCGTCGCGATCGACACCGACGACCGGAAACTCCAGTGGGCCAAGGACTTCGGGGCCACGCACACGGTCAACAGCCGCGGTTTGAGCGAGGCGGACGTGGTCGCCGCGATGCAGGACGCGACGAACTCGTTCGGCCCGGACGTCGTGATCGACGCGGTCGGCCGTCCGGAGACCTGGCGGCAGGCGTTCTACGGCCGCGACCTCGCCGGCACCGTCGTGCTGGTCGGTGTGCCCACGCCGGACATGAAGCTGAACGACCTGCCGCTGATCGACTTCTTCTCGCGCGGCGGCTCGCTGAAATCCTCGTGGTACGGCGATTGCCTGCCGTCGCGGGACTTCCCGATGCTCGTGGACCTGTACCTGCAGGGCAGGCTGCCGCTGGACAAGTTCGTCACGGAGCGGATCGGCGTCGACGGCGTGGAGCAGGCGTTCGAGCGGATGCACCACGGCGACGTCCTGCGCAGCGTGGTGGAGTTCTGATCCTTTTCGCCGACGCGGACTATCCGGCCGACCCGTACCCGGGCACCCGGCCGGACTGCTCGTACGTGCACCTCGACGGCGCTGGCCACGCGTTGGACACAGCGCCGCCGGGGTGGCGTTCGCGCACGCCGGTGCTCGCGTACGGGTCGAACGCGTGCCCGTCGAAGATCACCTGGCTGCGCACCCAGCTCGGCCTGACCGGGCCGGTCGTCGCGGCTCGCGTTCAGTGCACCGGGCTCGCCGCGGTGTGGGCGTCCAGCCTGCGCGTACGCGACGGCCAGCGCCCGGCGACGCTCACCGCGCTGCCGGGCGTGACGGAGGACCACTTCGTGTGGTTCGCGACGCCGGAACAGCTGGCTGTGCTGGACGTCTGCGAGGGCCGCGGGAACCGGTACGACCTGGCGACGCTGGACAACGCCGACATCCGGCTGGACGGCGTGCTGCTTTCCGGGGTGCACGCTTACGTCGGTGCCTCGCCGATCCGGTTCCCGTTGCTGGTCAACGGTTCCCCGGTCCGCGTCGCGGACGTCCCCCAGGCGGAGGCTGCGTCGCTCAGCGGAGAACCGGCGGCAGGACACGGCCTTGCCTGCACCGTCCTGCCGCCGGAGCGAACCTTCAGCTGACCGTCCGTGAAGGGCTCCTTGAGGG
>NZ_JBSHAM010000019.1:0-123837 GCF_053611505.1 Amycolatopsis sp. NPDC054798
ATGCCTTGACAAGCACCCCCGAACCGCAGGGGAGGCTTCGTATCGGGGTGCAGGGCCGGGTGTGGCTGCCTGGGTGTTTTGAGTGTGGTGGCGGTGGTTTGGTGCGCGGCTTGAGTTGTTGGTCCGGCTGGGGCGGGCGGCGGCGGGATTGGCGCGCGGCTTGGGTGCTGGCCCGGTTGGGTGTGCGGGCGGCGGTTGGGGGGTGGGTGGGGCTAGCGCCCCAATGTGGCATTGGGTGCATCCCACGCACCCAATGTGGCGTTCGGTGCATCTGACGCACCCAATGCCACATTGGGGCGCACCGGGGCGGGGCGGCTGGGCGGGCTGTGAAGGGTCCCCTGCGGGAATCAGGGTCCGTGAAGGGTTTTCTCACGGAACGGGGGCGAATCGGCGGCCATTTGGGCGAGATCTCCGGATTTCGCCGGGTTACGGGAACAGCGGGACGGTCAGGAGAGTTTGCAGGGAGAGGCGGAGGGAACCGACTGCATCGACTTGCGTGGGGGTGGTGAGCCACTGGACCTGGAGGCCGTCCATCAGGGCGACGAAGGTGAGTGCCGCCAAGTCCGGGTCTACGCCGGGGCGAAGCTCGCCTGTTTCGGCGAGCGCGTGGAACGACTGGGCGATGCTGTCGCGGGCCTCGCGGTAGTGGCGGGCGAAGTAGGCGTGCGCGGGGTGGTCTTCGGAGATCGCCTCGGCGGCGAGGCGCGAGTACAGCTCGACGATGCCCCGGTGGCGGACGTTGTGCTCGGCCAGCGCGATGAAGCGGCGCAGGACGGCCAGACCGGGGGGAGCGGTCAGCTGTTCGCGCACGGCGTCTTCGGCGTCGCGGCGTTCCAGGACGGCGGCGAGCAGTGCTTCCTTCGTGGGGAAGTGGTACAGCAAGCCAGCGTGGGTGATACCGGCTCGTTTGGCGATTTCCCGCAGCGACGATGCGTGGTAGCCGGTTTCGCTGTACACCGCGGCGGCCGCCGAAACGAGGTCGTCGCGGCGGATTCTGCCTTTCAGGTAGCCCTCGCTCACGGGGCGGCGACCGGTTCGGCTTCCACCCGCCCATCATGCCCCAGCCCGATTTTTCCTGCCTGGACCCGACCCCGAAGAGGAGCCGAGCCCGATGACTGAGCTTTCCCCGCCGGCGGTGCTGCCCCGTGCGGCCCGCGTCGCCACCTGGATCGTGTTCGCGCTGTGCGGGTTCGCGGTCGGCATGTGGGTGGTGCACATTCCGGTGATCGAGCGCGCGACCGGCGTTTCGCACACCGCGCTCGGGGCGCTGCTGCTCGTGCTCGGCGGCTCGGCGCTGATCGGGATGCAGGTCACCGGGCCGCTCGCGGACCGGTTCGGGCATCCGCGGGTCGTGTCCGTCGCGGGAGTGCTGGTCGGGGTCGCGGTCGTGCTGCCGGGGCTCGCGGCGAACTGGTGGACGCTCGGGCTGGCGCTCGCGGCGTTCGGGTTCTTCAACGGCTCCCTCGACGTCGCGATGAACGCGCACGCGGTGGTCGTGGAACGCGCCTACCCGCGGCCGATCATGGCGGCGTTTCACGCGATGTGGTCGATCGGCGGTGCGATCGCGGCGGTCGTCGGCGCGGCGGTGCTGAGCGCGGGCGTGCCGACGCTGGTGTCGCTCGGCGGCACCGGAATCCTGTGCATTGTGGTGTCGCTGGTGGTTCGCCGGTATCTGCTTGATTCGTCCGAAAACACTGCCGAAGAGACCGAGGAAGAAGCCAAGCCTGCTCGCACCCCGACGCGCGTGGTGTGGTTGCTGGGGCTGCTCGCTTTCGCGCTGATGCTGTCCGAAGGCGTCGCTAACGACTGGGCGGCGCTGTATCTCCGGGACGGGCTGGGGACGTCCGAAAGCACCGCCGCGCTGGCCTACGGTTCGTTCGCGGTGGCGATGACGGTCGGCCGGTTCGCGACCGACCGGGTCGCCGCGCTGGCCGGGCCGGTCGCCGTGGTGCGCTACGGCAGCGGGCTGGCGGCGCTGGGGCTGGCGATCGCGTCGCTGGCGCCGTGGGTGCCGTTGTCGTTGTGCGGCTGGGCGTTGTTCGGGCTCGGGCTGTCCGGTGGCGTTCCGCAGTTGTTCACCGCGGCGGGGAATCTGGACAAACGCGCGTCGGGGGCGTTGATGGCGCGCGTGGTCGGCGTCGGGTACGTCGGGCTGCTGGCCGGTCCGGCGATCATCGGCGGGCTGGCGCACTGGGTGCCGTTGAACGTCGCCTTCCTGCTGCCGCTGGCGTTGTGCGTGGTGGCGGTGGTGTTGGCGCCCGCGATGAAGCCGCGCGGCTGAGTCAGCCGCCGCACGCCCGGGGCTGCAATGTCTGGCCTCCGCCGGAAAGCGTGATCGTCCCGGACGTCCCGCCGCCGCCCGCCGCGAGCACCGTGCACACGAGCTGCGCGACCGCGTTCGGCGACAATTCCCGGACGTTGACCCCGATCGCCGCCTCGTTCACCCCGATGGCGATCGGCTCGAACGACGGCGGAAGCTCCGTCGTGTAGCCGCCGGCCCGCTCGTCCTCGTCCGGCCCGCGCTCCAGAGCCCGGACCCGGTCCGCGGCGACGTCGCCGGCCCCGGTGCGCACCACCGGCACGACGCGGTCGTTCAACACGAAATACACCGTCGCCGTGTGCCCGGCGTTCCCGTTGGGCGGGCCGCTGGGCGCGTTCTCCCCGATGATCACGCCGCTGGGCCGCACCCCGCAGCCGGCCGCCAGCACCAGGACCGCGATCAACCCCAGCAATCGCTTCACTGCCACACCTCCCGAGGCAGCTGCAAAGTGAACACCGCGCCGCCCCCGGGCCGGTTGCCCGCGGTCAGCTCCCCGTGATGCAGCCGCGCGTTCTCCCACGCGATCGCGAGCCCGAGCCCGCTGCCTTCGGACCGGCTGCGAGCGGTGTCCGCCTTGTAGAACCGGGCGAACACGTGCGGAAGCACCTCCTCGTCCAGTCCGGGGCCGGAATCTTCGACCGAAAGCGTGATCGCCGCCTGGTCGCCGCGCAACCGGACCGTCACCGGTTCCGCGCCGTGCCGCAGCGCGTTCCCCACGAGATTGGCCACGATCACGTCGAGCCGGCGCGGATCGACCCGGGCGCGGATCCCGTCCGGCAGATCGGTCTCCACCGAGAAACCCCGCACTCGCAGCGTCGCCCGGACCGCCTCGGCCACGTCGACGTCGTCCACCTCGAGCGAAGCGGTGCCGGAGTCGAACCGGGTGACCTCGATCAGGTCGTTCACCAGCCGCGTCAGATTGTGCGTTTCCTGGCTGACCAGCCGCACCGCCTCGCCCGCCGCGTCCGGCAGCCGCTTCGCCTCGGCGTCGAGCATGTCGGTGACGGCGGTCATCGCGGCCAGCGGCGTGCGCAGTTCGTGCGACACGTCGGCGACGAACCGCCGGGCGTCGGCTTCCATCCGGCGCAGTTCGCTGACGTGCCGCTGCAGCGAGGCGGCGGTCGAGTTGAACGTCTCGGCGACGCTGGCCAGTTCGTCGCTGCCGCGGACGGCGATCCGGGCGTCGAGGTCGCCCGCGCCGAGCCTGCGGGCCGCGCGCTGCAGTTCGCCCACCGGCCGCAGCACGCTGCCCGCGGCCAGCACGGCGAGCACCAAAGCCACCACCAGCGCGGCCCCGCCGAGAAGCCACGCCTCCCGGGCGAGCCGGTTCACCGCCTCGATTTCCGCGTCGAGGTTGCGCAGTTCGTAGACCTCGATGCCGGACGGGATCGTCGGACTCATCCGGTCGCCGGTCGAGATCAGCAACGGCGAACCCAGCACCAGCTGCGTGACGCCGCCGACGTCCACGCGCTGCCACGCCACCTTGCCCGCCTGCACGGCCCCGCGCAGCTCCGGCGTGATCACCGACGCGGGCATGTCGCCCGCACTGTGGCCGCCGCTCGTGACCAGAGCGGAGATCTTCCGGCCGTTGAGCCGGTCGGCGGCCGACCGCAGCGCGCTCGTGTCCACCGGCTGCCGGGGGAGCGGGTAGAGCTGCTTGAGCTGGGTCGTCATCTCGACGGCGGCGTTGTCCTGGGTGCGCTGCAGGATCCCGTCCCTGGCCCGCACGTATAGGATCCCGGCGACGGCCAGCGCGGTGAACACGCTCAGCAGCGCGAACGCCACCAGCAGCCGGGTGCGCAGCCCCCGCAACCGCCAGCCGGTCACAGCGGCCCGAAGCGATAGCCGAAACCGCGCAGGGTCTGGACGTACACCGGTTTCGCGGCGTCGTCCTCGATCTTGGCGCGCAGCCGCTGCACGCACGCGTCGACGAGCCGCGAATCGCCGAGATAGCCCTGATCCCACACGGATTCGAGCAGTTGCTGGCGGCTGAGCACGCGGCCGGGGGAGGCGGACAGTTCCAGCAACAGCCGCAGTTCGGTCGGCGCGAGCCCGATGACGGTGCCGTGCTTGCTGACCACGAGACCTTCGCGGTCGATCGTGAGGTCGCCGTGCCGTTCCGGGCCCGGCTTCGCGCCCGAACTGCGCGGTTCGCCGCTGGTGCGCCGAAGCACCGCGCGGATGCGCGCCTCCAGCACCCTGGCCTGCGCGGGCTTCACGACGTAGTCGTCGGCTCCGGCTTCGAGCCCGGCCACCACGTCGATGTCGTCATTGCGAGCGGTGAGCATGATGATCGGCAGGTCGCCGGCCGCGCGGATGCGCCGGCACACCTCGAAGCCGTCCATCCCGGGCAGCATGAGGTCGAGGACGACGACGTCGGCCGGGTCGCCGGCGAGCCGGGCGAGGCCTTCCTCGCCGGTCTCCACCGCGTCGACGGTGTGCCCCTGATAGGTCAGGGCCAGCCGCAGGCCGTCGCGCACGGCCTGGTCGTCTTCGATCAGCAGCACCCTCGGCATGTCTCCCACTATCGCAGCCCGCCCGTCCGGCCGCCCGGACAGTCCACAGCGGACAGCCTGGCCCGAGCCTGCCCGGCGCGGTTCGCCGCCCGGTGCGCGCCGTGTCATCGTTCGGTAACAGCGCCGCCGCGGGGAACTGTTACAAAGCTGTCAAACTCCGTGCGCAGTGCGCGCACACTGGGGTCCGAAAGTGGACCCCATGATCGAGTCGCTTCGCCGGTCCCGGGTCCTCGCCGCCGTCACCCGCCTTCTGGCGCTGGCGCTGCTCCCGGCGGCGTTCCTGCGTTCGCCCGGCCGTGCCCGGCACCTGGCCTGCCAGTGGGCGCTCGCGATGCGGTACCCGGCCGAGGACCTCGCGGGCCTGAGCGAACCTGCCCGCGCCGCCTTCACCGCCGCGCGCACCGAGGCGTTCTGGCGGCACCGCCAGCTCATCGGGCTCACCTCCGGCCATCGCGACGCTGCCCACCAGCACCGGCTGTTCGCCGAGGAAGTGCACCGCACCGGCTCGGTCACCGCCGCTCGCCGTCGAGTGCTGCCGCCGCACGAATCCGCGCACGTCCGCGGCACGGCACTGGACGTGCGTCCGCGCGAGGGCGCGGCATGGCTGGAGCGGCACGGGTCGGAATACCGGCTGTATCGCCGCTACGACAACGAATGGTGGCACTTCGAGTACCACGCGCACACCGTGCCGATGCGGCTGCCGAACCCGGACGCACTGCGTCCGCCGAGGATGGCCCGGGTCGCCGGTTAAGGCGATTTCCCCGGTGCGGCACGGGATTCCAGGTATCTCCGTTCCGGGACACTGAGCGTTTTCTGTGCCGCTGAACGGTAATAGACCCGGGCTTGCTCGGGCTCTCCCGCCAGATCGAGCAGATGCGCGCGCACGACGTCGACGCGATGGTGCTCGTTCAGTCCGGCGATCTCGTCCAGCTGCCGCAATCCCTCGCGGGCGCCGTGGACCATGGCGACCGGGACGATCCGGTTCAGCGCCGCGACCGGGCTCGGCGAGACGGCGAGCAGAAGGTCGTAGAGGGCGAGGATCTGCGGCCAGTCGGTGTCCTCGGCGCGGGCCGCCTCGGCGTGCACAGCGGCGATCGCGGCCTCGAGCTGGTACGGCCCGAGCTGGGCGGTGACCAGGGCTTTCCCGATCAGGTCGAGTCCTTCGGCGATCGCCGCGGAGTCCCAGCGGGTGCGGTCCTGTTCGGCCAGCGGAACGGCGGACCCGTCCGGCAGGGTCCGCGCGGGCCGCCGGGCGTCGCTGAGCAGCATGAGCGCGAGCAGCCCGGTGACTTCGCCGTCATGGGGAACCTGGGCGTGCAGCTGCCGGGTGAGCCGGATGGCCTCGGCGGTGAGTTCGACCCGGTTGACGGCGGTCCCGGAGCTGGCGGTGTGCCCCTCGGTGAAAATCAGGTACAGCACCTGCAGCACCGCGGCCATCCGCTCGGCCCGTTCCTCCGGCGGCGGCATCCGGAACCGGGCGCTGCTGAGCCGTTTCTTCGCCCGGATGATCCGCTGGCTCACGGTTTTCTCCGGCACCAGCAGAGCCCGCCCGATTTCCGCGGTGGTGAGCCCGCCGACCGCCCGCAGCGTCAAGGCGAGCTGGGACGCTTTGCCGAGGTCGGGGTGACAGCACAACATCAGCAGCGTCAGCGTGTCGTCGTCGGCTGGTGCCGGTTCCGGCTGCGGTACCGCCAGCCCGGCGGCCGTGTTCTCGCGCTGCCGCCGGGCGGACTCGCTGCGTTCGATGTCGATGCGCCTGCGCGCGGCCGCGGTGATCAGCCAGCTTTTGGGGTTGTCCGGCATGCCCTGCTCCGGCCACTTCAACGCGGCGGCCAGCAACGCTTCCTGCACCGCGTCCTCGCAGAGCGCGAAGTCGCCGAACCGGCGGCAGACGGCGCTGAGCACCTGCGGCGCGAGATCGCGCAGGAGCTGCTCGAAGCCGGGCGGGGAAGTCAGAGACCCAGCTCTTTCACAGTGCGGACCGGACGGACCTCGACCTTGCCGTACCGCGCGTCCGGCACCCGGGCGGCGAGTTCCAGCGCCCGTTCCATGCTCGCGCATTCGACCAGGTAGAAGCCGACCAGATGCTCCTTGACCTCGGCGAACGGCCCGTCGCTCGGCACCGCCTTGCCGTCCCGCACGGTGACGCACCTGGCTTCGGCGGGGTCCGCCAGCCCGTCGCTGAGCACCAGCTCGCCGGACTCTTCGAGCGCCTGGTTGAGCGCGAGGTGACTCCGGCCGAACTCCGCCTTCTTCTCGTCCGGCAGCTCCTCCCAGAGCGCACGGAAACGCGGGTTGCTGTGGATCATGATCAGGTACCGCACGACGGGCCCCTCCGAAGATTTTTCGCTGTGGGTGTCGCCTTCGGCGTTCCGGCTCCGACGTCCCCCGTGAACTGTCCGCTGAGGAAGGAGCATAGTGGTGCGCAAGATCGTGGCCGGACTGTCGGTTTCGCTGGACGGGGTGACCGAGTCGCCGCCGGACTGGATGATGCTCAACCACGAGGCGGACGAGGTGATCCGCGCCAGCATCGCCGGGTCCGACGCCGTCCTGCTCGGCCGGAACACCTATACGGCGTTCGCCCGGATGTGGCCGGAGCTGGGGAACTCGGTCTCGATGGCCGCGTTCCTGAACAACACCCCGAAGTACGTCGTCTCGAGCACGCTCGCCGCGGTGGACTGGAGCGGGTCGACGCTGCTGGGCGGCGACCTGGAGGCCGAGCTGACCGCGCTCAAAAACAAGCCGGGCAAGAACATCCACGTCCCGGGCAGCCCCCGGCTGGTGCGGTCGCTGCTGCAGGTCGGCCTGCTGGACGAGCTGAACCTGCTGATCCATCCGATCGTGCTCGGCTCGGGCGCGCGGCTGTTCGAGGAGCCCTCCGCCCGCGCCGACCTCGCACTCGCGGCTTCCCGGACCTTCGAAAACGGCGTCCTGTCAGTGACCTACCGCCCCGCGCCGATCCGCTAGTCAAAGGAGCGAGAAATGTTCGACACCAGCAAGGCATTCAGCGGTTTCTCCGTGGACGACATCCCGGCCGCACGGAAGTTCTACGCCGAGACTCTCGGCATCGAGATCACCGAGAACTGGGGGATGCTGCGCCTGCGTCTCGCCGAAGGACGCGAAGTTCTCGTCTACCCGAAGGGCGACAAGCACGTCCCGGCCGAGTACACCGTTCTCAACTTCCCGGTCGACGACATCGATCAGGCAGTCGCGGAACTCGGCGCGGCCGGGGTTTCCTTCGAACCGTTCGACGGGGTCGACGAAAAGGGCGTGTTCCGGCTCGGCGGTCCGCTCATCGCGTGGTTCCGCGATCCGGCCGGGAACATTCTTTCGGTGCTGCAGGAAAACTGAAGCCAGAGACCGCGAAAGTGAAGATGCCAGCGCCGTCGGCGGGCTGGCTCCGGTGCTCAGCGACCTCTTCCCGGGGCCTGACCGGGGGCGGCGGTGACCGGGCTGTCGATCGTCGCGGCGGCGATCGACTACCTGGTCGCCGGCGCGGGGGCGGCGTAAGCGGCGGATCTGTCCACAATGGTCAGAACCGCCGGGCGAACGGCAGCGGACGGCGCATCCGCACCAGCAGCAGCAACGGAATCAGCACGTAGGGGAGATTGAACGCGAGGAACTTGCCCGGGTTGCCGGTGCGCGTCGCCGGGTCGCCGAAGAACTCGACGCCGAAGACGACGATCCCGGTGAGCGTGGCGATCATCGTCGCGTAGATCACCGCGAACAGCTGGATCCCGTTGCGGCCCGCCACCAGGCACCAGACGAGCACGACGTAGAAGGGCAGGTAGCCGAACGCGGAGAGCCCGGTGACGATCCGCATCCAGTCCGGCGGATGCATGAACAGCGGATCGGCGTCGTGGGCGTACCAGTAGTTGGAGTCGACGAAGAAGTGGCCGGTGGGGCGCGAGAAGTCGACGCCGATCGTCGGCAGCAGGTCGCTGATCAGCGACGTCACCGTGAAGACCGAGAAGATCACCGCGAAGAAAATGTCGATCTTGCGCTCGCGCAGGGGCAGGTTCGCCGTCGTGGTGCCCATCGGCGGATTGTAGGCCGCCGTTCCGGCGATTTCCGCAGTAAAGTCGCGGGCATGAACGCGTTCCAGGTGTGCCTCTGGGTTTTCGCGGGAGTGTGCGCCGGCTGCTGGCTGCTGTCGGTGCTCACCAGGGAGTACTCCTGGGTGGACCGGATCTGGTCGGTCGTCCCGGTGGCCTACGCCGGGATCTTCGCCGGTCACGCGGGGTTCGCGGACGCGCGGCTGAACCTGCTGTTCGCGCTCGTGTTCCTGTGGGGCGCGCGGCTGACGTTCAACTACGGCCGCAAGGGCGGCTACGCGCCCGGCGGCGAGGACTACCGCTGGGCGGTGCTGCGCGCCCGGATGGCCCCGTGGCAGTTCCAGCTGTTCAACCTCTTCTTCATTACGCTCTACCAGAACGTGATCCTGCTGCTCATCACGCTGCCCGCGTGGACGGCGCTGGACCACCGGACGCCGCTGGGTGCGGCCGACATCGTGCTGGCTGTCGCGTTTGTGGCCTGCCTGGCCGGCGAAGCCCTCGCCGATCAGCAGCAATGGAACTTCCACCAATGGAAGAAACGCGAGACGGCCGCCGGGCGAACCCCCGAACCGCGGTTCGCGCAGACCGGGCTCTTCCGGTTTTCCCGCCACCCCAACTTCTTCTTCGAACAAGCGCAGTGGTGGCTGGTGTTCCTGTTCGGCGTCTCCGCGGCGGGCGCGGTCACTTGGACGATCGCCGGCGCGGTCCTGCTGACGGCTCTGTTCATCGGCTCGACGATCTTCACCGAGAGCATCACGCTCGGCCGCTACCCGGAGTACGCGGACTACCAGCGACGCGTTTCGCCGATCGTGCCGTGGTTTCCGCGCCGGGCAGCTCCCGCGTCCGCGCGCGAGGGATAGCCGGTCCGACCGAAATGTGATGGTCGTCACGTCAATGTCGTGAACCGGCGGCATGTCCGATGAGTCGGAAGGATGCCGTTCGCTCACTAGGGTGACGGTTCATACGACTGGGGGTGGACCCATGATCGGTTTCGAAACCGACGTGAACGATCTGCGCAAGGCGAGCGGGTTCGTGGAGGACGCCGGGCACGCGGCGGAGACCGCGCGCCGCGGGGTGGCCGGGCTGGACATGCCGCAGGCGGCCGGCCCGACGGGCATCTTCGGCGCGTTCGGCGTCGGTCCGGCGACCGCTTTCGGCGGCTCGCTCGGCATGCACCAGGTCGCGGCGGCGTACGAGTACCACCGCTCGAAGGTCGAGGAAGCGCTGGCACAGCTCGCTTTCACCACGCAGCAGGCGAGCGTCGCGCTCGTGCGCGTGGCCGACCTGTACGAGAGCGCCGACGGGGAAGCCCGGATGGGCGTGCGCAACGCGGCGGGGGAGGGGCTCTGACGTGAGCGACCAGGAAAACTACTTCGGGCTGAGCGGCGGTTCGGGCGAGCGTCCGCGTGAGCAGCTGCTCGAAGGCATCTGCGAGGACCTGCAGGAGGGCGCGAACGACGCGCTCGACGGCGTGCTGGCGTTGCGCTACGCGGAGTTCATGCTGTTCGACATGATGGACGGCCTGTACGAGTCCTATCAGGACGAGGTCACGAGCATCTTCCGCGAGTTCTCCGAGGCCGACCTCAAGGACACCGGCGCCGGCCTGCAGTCGTTGATCAATTCTTACGAGCACATCTGGCAGAACCTCGGCCGCGGTTCGATGACGGAGCTGCGCCGGGCGAAGGAACTGATGGGCTCGTGGCGCGGCGAGGCGGCCGAGGACGTGAAGACGTATCTCGACCGGCTGTCGGAGACCTACGACCAGATGGCGACCGAGATCTCGGTGCTGGAGAGCGGCGTCGTCGCGGGCCGGGACAGCGTGTGGGGCGCCCGGGACGACCTCAACACGCTGGCCAAATCTTTCAAGGACGCCGCGGACAAGTACCAGAAGGACAAGGCCAAGGAGGGCGAGATCTCGCTGTCCAAGGTGCTGACGACGGCCTTCACCGTGGCACTGGTCGGGATGCTCGCCGCGGTCGCGACCCCGGCGGCCGCGGGCGCCGGGCTGACCCTCGCCGCCCAGGGCACGCAGGTCGCGATAGCCGGCGCGGGCGCGGGGCTGTCCGAGGTCATGGCCGAGGCCACGGCACGGGTCGAAGGGGACTCCGCGAAGGACATCTTCGAGAGTTTCCTCGACAACGTCGAAAAGCTCCGCTCGGGAATGGGCCAGTCGGCCGGACGGCTCGCGGACAAGATCCGCGAGAAGGCCGACGGCCTGCCCGACATCCCGAAGCCCGCCGACGTGAGCCCCGGCGACTCGTTCGACCCGTCCAACTTCGAGACCTCGAACACCCCGAAGGACACGGAGAAGAAGGTCCGGGACCGGGGCGTCGACATCGCGCCGGACGGTTCGGTGTCGCAGCCGCTGACACCGTCCACACTGGACTGACGTGTCCGGTCCGGAAGAACTGATCCAGGCACTGTCAGCGTTGTCGGTCGAGGCGTCCTCGGCCGACAACGCGGTCACGGCCACGGTCAACACCGACGGTGTCCTCACTGGACTGAAACTGTCCGGCACGGTGCGGAATCTGCCGCCGGAGGAGTTGGCCGCGCTGGTGCTGCACACGTACGCCGAGGCGCAGCGGCAATCGGCGCACCAGACGGCGTCGTTGCTGGCTCCGCTCGGCACGCGCGGGTACGTGATGGACCGGCTTAAGTGGCGGGCCGGGTTCACGCCCGAAGTCGCCCCCGTGGCTCCGCCCGCTGCTCCTCGGCGGCCCGCTCCACCCGTCGAAGCGAAACGGCCTACGGTGCCGGTCCAGTCGAAATCCGTTGCTGCGTCAGGGAATTCTTCCGTGCCGCAGGCAGCTGTCGGGTCCCAGCAAGCGGCGGGCGGCACCTCCGCCGCGCTGGGCGAGGGCGACTATCTCCGCAACCGCACCGCCGACCCCGAGCTTCCGGCGGAACCGGAACGCCCGGTGAGCGACGAGGACTGGTACGAGGGCGGAGTACGGTTCGACGAGGCCTGGTAGCCGCTCAGCCGAGCGTGCCCTCGTCGCCGAGCAGCTTGCGCAATCCGGGCAGCACCGCGGAAAGGTCTTTGCCAGAACGGAAAGCGACGACTGTCGTTTCCGTCTCGCCGGTGTTGCCGAACAGCGCGACCGTGTCCGCCATCGCGGCGTCGAAAGCTGCTTCCGGGTCCGTCGCCTGCCCGCGCAGCCATCGGCGCAGAACGTGGTTGTGCGCGGTCACCACAGCCGCCGCCATGAGTTCGGCGCGCAGTGCGGTTTCTTCGCCACCGCCCATCCAGCGGTGGACGAATTCCTGGAACAGCCGTTGATACTGCCGCGTGCCGGCGATCTCCCGGGCGCGCAGCGCGGGCACGCTGCGGGTGAGCCGGTATCGCGCCAGCGCCAGGTCGCCCTCCGCGACGTAATGCCGCAGCACCAGCCGTGCGGCCTCGGTGACCGCGACGATCGCAGTGCGCGGGTCGGATCCGGCCAGCCGGGCCTCGATCGCGCTCAGCAGCACCTCGTGATCGGGGAAGATCACGTCCTCTTTGGACCGGAACGCGCGGAAGAACGTGCTGCGCCCGACGCCCGCGCGGTCGGTGATGTCGTCGACCGTCGTCTGGTCGTAGCCGCGCTCCTCGAACAGCGCGAACGCGGCCTCGGTCAGCCGTTGCTTGGCCGGTTTCTCGGGCATCGGGCCACCTTTCCGCACTCGCTGCCAGCCTAATCGCCGTGGCGCGCCCGCGAGCAGGGTGAGCTGGACCACCCCGGTCTCGCCTACCCGCCGGTACTGAGTACCGTTATCGTGAAACCAAGTACCGGAGGGATGGGTGAGGCACGTGGAGCTCGTCGGCGTGGTCGGCTGCGGCCAGATGGGGGCGGGGATCGCCGAGGTGTGCGCCCGGGCCGGGCTGGACGTCGTGGCGGTCGAATCGAACCGGGCGGCCGCCGACGCGGGCCGGGCGCGGCTGGAGGCGTCGCTGGGCCGGGCCGAGCGCAAGGGGAAGATCGCGTCCGCGGCCGACGTGCTGGAGCGGATCCGGATCACCGAGAACCTCGACGACCTGGCCGAACGCACGCTCGTCGTCGAGGCGATCGTGGAGAACGAGGCGGTCAAGGCGGAGCTGTTCGGGAAACTGGACAAGATCGTCGCCGCGCCGGACGCGGTGCTGGCGTCCAACACGTCGTCCATCCCGATCATGAAGCTCGGCACCGCTACCGAGCGCCCGGCGCAGGTGCTCGGCATCCACTTCTTCAATCCGGTCCCGGTGCTGCCGCTGGTCGAACTGGTGCCGAGCCTGCTCACCGGCGACGAGACCACCGACCGGGCGCGGAAGTTCGCCGAGGAGACCCTCGGCAAGCACGCGATCCTGTGCCAGGACCGGGCCGGTTTCGTGGTGAACGCGCTGCTGATCCCGTTCATCCTCGCCGCCGTGCGCATGCTGGAGTCCGGCTTCGCGACGAAGGAAGCGATCGACGAGGGCCTCGTGCGTGGCGCCGCGCACCCGCAGGGCCCGCTCGCGCTGGCCGACCTGATCGGGCTCGACACCACGAAAGCGGTCGCGGAATCGCTGTACGAGGAGTTCAAGGAGCCGCTGTACGCGCCGCCGCCGCTGCTGGCCCGGATGGTCGACGCGGGCCTGCTCGGCCGCAAGACCGGCCGCGGCTTCTACACCTACTGAGTTCCGCGAGGAGATCCCGATGAGCTTCGACCTGTTCAAAATCAACGAAGACCACGAAGCGATCCGCGAGGCCGTCCGCGCAGTCGCCGAAGAGCAGATCGCCCCGCACGCCGCCGAGGCCGACGAGCGCGAGGAGTTCCCCAAGGCGTCCTACGACGCACTGGTCGCGTCGGACTTCCACGCCCCGCACGTGCCGGAACAGTACGGCGGCGCCGGTGCCGACGCCCTGGCCACCTGCATCGTGATCGAGGAGGTGGCGCGGGTGTGCGCGTCGTCCTCGCTCATCCCCGCAGTGAACAAGCTTGGCAGCCTGCCGCTGATCCTGGCTGCGAACGAGGACGTCAAGGCGAAGTACCTGCCCCCGCTGGCTTCGGGCGAGGCCGGATTCTCCTATGGACTGTCCGAACGCGACGCCGGTTCGGACACCGCGTCGATGCGTTGCCGCGCCACCCCTTCCGGCGACGACTGGATCCTCAATGGACAGAAGTCGTGGATCACCAACGCGGGAGTGTCCGAGTACTACACGGTGCTGGCGGTAACCGACCCGGACGGCCGTCGCGGCGCCAACGTGAGCGCTTTCGTGGTCGAGAAGTCCGACGCTGGTTTTTCGTTCGGCGCCAAGGAAAAGAAACTGGGCGTCAAGGGCTCGCCGACGCGCGAGCTGCTTTTCGACCAGGTCCGCATCCCGGGCGACCGGATGGTCGGCGAGCCGGGCCAGGGCCTGAAGATCGCCCTGCGGACGCTGGACCACACCCGCGTGACGATCGCCGCGCAGGCCGTCGGCATCGCGCAGGGGGCGCTGGACCACGCGCTGGCGTACGTCAAGGAGCGCAAGCAGTTCGGCAAGCACATCGCGGACTTCCAGGGAATCCAGTTCATGCTGGCGGACATGGCGATGGCGGTCGAGACGGCTCGCCAGATGGTGTACACCGCGGCCGCGAAGTCCGAACGCGGTGATGACGACCTGTCGTTCTTCGGCGCGGCGGCCAAGTGCCACGCGTCGGATGTGGCGATGAGCGTGACGACCGATGCGGTCCAGCTGCTGGGCGGGTACGGGTACACCCGGGACTTCCCGCTGGAGCGGATGATGCGGGACGCGAAGATCACGCAGATTTACGAGGGCACGAACCAGATCCAGCGGCTGGTGATGGCTCGGCAGTTGTTGAAGGGCTGAGGTTCTTCGAGTGGGGAAAGCGGCACCGTCGAGTCGGCGGTGCCGCTTTCGCGTCCGCGGGCGGGTTCGAGAATCCTTGAACGGTCCTGAGGCCAGCGCTGGGTGGGCGCTTGCTGCCGGAGAACGAGGGCTGCTCGGGGCCTGTACCGGCAATTCTGCGTTTCACCTCGGGTTCGGCGGAGATCCCAGTGAACGCGGTCGGGGAAACGAGATCTACTCCGGCGAAACCTGTCGTGGTGGCAGTTATGCAGGTCCACTCCATTATCCATGTTTCTTTTCGAAGCTTCTGGAATGGTGCAACCGGATGCCGTCATGATTCTTCAGCGCTGAACTCCTTGTGGCAAGGGAGATCCTGGTCGGTATGCTTGGCGACCTCGCCGCACAGAAGCTCTCGAGAGTGGAATATTCCTGATGTGCGCATCGCATTCACTGGATCTTGCTTGTAAATCCTGGACAGTCCGTCTCGAATGCTTTTGACCACCAGCCAGCAATGGTGAGTTATCACCCGGTCGGCGGACGACCGGAATGGGCAATTCGCCTTACCTCGCGGTGTGCGGTCGGTTACGGTGAAAGGCGGCCGGTCTCGGGAGGGCTGTGCCTATTCGACGTCGACGTGTCACATGAGGGGTGTGGACCGTGGCTCAACCTGTGCCGGAACCCGGCAACTGGCTGAACGGCCTGGCATTCACCATCGGGGATTCGATTCGCGAGAGCGCCGCGGCGGCGGGCCAGGCCGCGCTGGGCAGCGGACCGGGATCGGGCGGGCAAGGGTTCAGTCTCAGTCACGACGAGGCCGTGCGCATGCTCGCTCTGGCGCGGAGCATCCGGACCGATCTCGGCGTGATGATCCCCGAGGCGGAGCAGATCACCAAGATGAAGCCGCCTGCGGACGAGCCGGCGAGCAAGGAGTTCAACGCTCTCGCGGCGGGTGCCGACGGGAAGGTCGGGGCGTTCCGGTACGGCGTCGGACACATTCAGCGGGAGTGCGCGTACGTCGACGAACTGATCGAACGGCTCGAAGGCGCGCTTCACCTCATTCGCTCGGGCGAGCACGAGGCGGTTGCTGCCGCACAAGGCTCTGCGGCGCGGCACGACGGCTTGGTCTGATGAGGATCCGTGCGCTCTTCGGAGCTGCTGCGGTGATTTCCTTCGCTGCTGTTGCTACTGGTTGCGGAAATGCTCCGTCGGTGCCCGTGAGCGATCCTTCGGCCGGGCCGCCGGGAAGTTCCGCGGTCGCGGCGCTGCCGCATGACGGTGCGCCGAAGGTGGCGGAGCCGTTGCCTCCTTCGGCGCTGTCGGTCGATCCTTGCCGGGTCGGGCTGACGGGGGATCAGGTGACGACGGTGCTCGGTTCGGGGCAGATACAGCGGGACGCCGATGCGGCCAGCCAGTTGGGCGCGTCGTGTGTGTGGTCGAATCTCGAGACCGGCGGGAACACGGCTGTCGCGTACGACACGAAGAGCCGTACGGGGTTGAGCGGCGTCTACCAGAACACGAAGCCGCAAACAGTTGTCTGGCGGGTGCTGTCGCCGGTACAGGGGTTTCCCGCGGTGGCCCATGTCTCCGCCGGCATCGCCCCCGAGAAGTTCTGCCAGGTCAGTGTCGGGGTCACGGACGAGGAAACGGTCGATGTTTCTGTCTTGCTCAGCTCCGCCAAGGCCGGGAAGAAGGACCCGTGCCAGGTGACCGAACAGGTCGCGGGCATGGTGCTGGCGAACTTGAAGCACCAGGCGGGTTCGTGATGGGGTTCTTCGAGGCGGTCGGCAGCGCGGCGAAGGCGATCGGGCAGGCGGCCGAGGACGCCGCGGGCTGGGTCGGGCACCGGCTGGCGGACGTCGGCGGCTGGTTCGGCGATCTCTACGAGGGAAACCTCGGCGAACAGACCGTCTCGCAATCCGATCTGGTCAAGGCGATCACGGCGAGCCGGGGCGCACCGGAATGGCACGAGGGCGGCGACCAGGCCGAGGCGCTGGCGCGGAAGCACTCGGCCGTGAGCGGGCGGGTGCAGCAGCTGAGTTCGGGACTGGAGGCGTCCTGGACCGGCGGCGGGGCGGAGGCGGCGCTGGCTCGGATCCGCCCGTTGTCGGAGGTGTCGGAGGCCGCGTCGCGGACATTCACGTCGAACTCGCGGACGGTGAGCGGCCTGGCGCACGGCTTCGACCAGCTGAAGGCGTCGCTGCGGCCGGTGCCGGAGGTGCCGCCGCACAAGAATTTCCTGGACGAGCTGCAGTTCTGGCGGACGACCGACACCGAGCAGAAAATCAAGGACTACAACGAGATCGGCCAGCACAACCTCGCCAGGTATCAGGCTTACGCGAGCCAGGCGCAGCTTGCCGGCCAGGGGCTGAAGATCGACTACGGACAGCTGGCGGATTTCGGCGACGGCAAGATCGGCATCAGTTCACCGCCCGAGAGCCCGGTGGAGCACGAACGGGGGCCGCACGTTCCGCAGCGACGAGCCGGAGGCCACGAGTCATCAGTCCTGCCTCCGGAGACTCCGCCGGACAGGCACTCGCGGCCGGAGCCGTTCCTGCCGTCGCCGCACCCGCCGCCTTCTTCGCCGGTGCCGGAGATGAGGCCGGACGGATCGCACCCGCCGCTTGAGCGCCGAGCAGGGGGCGGTCCGGACGAGGGGACGACGATTTCGGGATGGACGCCGCCAGAGCCCGGCGGGCCTGGTGTGCAGGGTTGGGTACCGGCATCGTCGTCGCCGAACATCGGCGGAGGGGCCGGCGGCAGTTCGTGGTCGCCGGGCGTTGCCAGCGGGTTCGGGCCGACCGGCGGATCAGGTCCCGCGGGCGGTCTCGCGGGGGGAGGTTCCGGCAGGAGCGCCGGGGGTGCCACCGGGCAGGGGCCCAGGCCCGGCGAGGCCCCCGCGCCTCGTGCGGACGCTAACGGAACCGCGGCCAAGGGCGCGGCAGGAGCGAAGGGGTCGCCCGGGATGGGCGGCATGGGAGCCGGCAGCAAGGGCAGTCAGGGCGAGGCGGACCGGGAACACCAGCGCAAGTACGGGCTGGAGGACGATTCCGTGTTCGATCTCGCCGACGGCGAGGACGACCGCCTGCTCGATCCGCGCACCGGGATGCCGCCGACGCCTCCGACCATCGGCGGCTGAGGCGCGATGACGGCGATCCTCGACAGGCCGGTGCGGATGCCCCGGCCGGCGTTCTTCGTCGCATGGGAGTACTGCGGGCTGGGCAGCCTGCCGGCCGTGGTCGATCCGGACGACGCGTATGCCACCGCGGAATTCGCCGCGGAGCGGGAGCGGCGGGCGATGGCGGCGTTCGCCGGACTGGGGCTGGCCACGCCGGACGGGCGGCTGACCGGAGAGTTCCGCGCCGTGCTGAAACTGCTCGCCGCACCAGCGCGAGAGTGCTATTCCTGGACGGCGTTCAGCGCCCGCCCGGAGGACAACGGCGCGGTTTTCGCCGCCTCCGCTGGAGATGAGGCGGTCCGGCTGATCACCGACTACCGGTCGATCCAGCTCGATCCGATCCCGCCGGAAGGCTTGGCGTCGGCTCTGGTGGACGCGCTGCCGGAGTACCCGGCGGCCCGGATGGCGCAGTTGCGGGTGCCGACGGCCTATCTGGACGACGACGGCGTGGATCCGCTGTCGGAGATGTCCGGACGGGCCGACGAACTGCGGCATCTCCTGCGGGCGGACCGGGCCGCGGTGCACAAGCTCCACGTCGCGATCGGCAACGGCGACGGCCGGGTCCGCAGCACTCCGCTGACGGTGTACGACCTCGTCCGCGCCGGCCGGATCCTGGCGTTCACGAGCGACTCCGGCGAAGGCCCGGAAGCCACTGTGTACAGCGGGGACCGCGCCCATCTCGTGGACGCGCTGAACCGTACCTTCGACGGCTTGGGCTGACTGCTCGCAGTCAATTTCCCGTTCCGCCGGTCAAGCCTCAACCTTGTGCTGCCGATCATGCCGCCTCTGCGCCTTGACCACATCCACCGTCCGCGCCCCGACCCAGTCCAGCAGTCCCTGCAACGGCGTCGCCAGCTCCTGCCCAAGCTCAGTGAGCGAGTAAGTCACCTTAGGCGGCGTCGCAGGCTCCACCTCGCGGTTGATCAGGCCGTCGCGGGTCAAAGTCCGCAAATTCTGCGACAGCATCTTCTCGCTGATCCCGCCGATCGTGTCGCGTAGTTCGTAGAACCGCGCCGGTCGGTCGCGCAGCGAGAGCAGGATCAGCGTGCCCCAGCGGCTGCAAACGTGGTTGAGCACCGTCCGGCCGGGGCATTCGCTGTTGAACGCGTCACCCGGGGCCGCGGCGGCACGGCGTCCTGCCTCGATGCCTACTCCCATGCCGGGAGCTTACCTCGCGGTGCGTACTTACGAAAAGATAGCCCAAAACCTACGGTGAGTCTTCCTGTGGCACAAGGAGGTACTCATGACGTTTCTGGTGATCGGCGCGACTGGCAATGTCGGACGTCAGGTGGCCTTACAGCTGACCGAGCGCGGCCTTCCGGTACGCGCGTTGGCTCGACGGCCCGAGAAGGCCGATCTTCCCGACAGCGTGGAAGTCGTCCAAGGTGATCTGTCTGATGTAGACAGTCTGCGCACCGCGTTGCGTGGGGCCGACTCGGCGTTCTTGATGTGGCCGTTGATCTCCGGCGAACCGGCCGAGGCGATCGCGGACACTATCGCTGGCAGCGCCCGTCGTTTGGTCCTTCTGTCCTCGGCCGCGGCGCGCAGCGGCTCGGATGACGCGATCAGCCAGGTCCATCTCGCAGTGGAGAAGGCGATCGAGCGCACGAGTCTGGAGTGGACGTTCCTTCAGCCGCACGGTTTCGCGACCAACGCGCTCAACTGGGCACCGCACATTCGCAAGGACGGCGTGGTTCGCGGTGCTTACGGCTCGGCGTCCTCGACGCTCATTCACGAGGCCGACATGGCGGCGGTCGCGGTGGCCGCGCTGACCTCCGACGGGCACGCCGGCGCCAAGTACGACCTCACCGGCCCGTCCGCGCTCACCCAGGTCGACCAGGTCCGGGTGATCGGCGAGGTGATCGGCCGCGAGACCCGGTGGGAGGAGGTCTCCCGGGAGGTCGCGCGCGAACTCCTCCTCGAGCGGATCCCGGCGAAGTACGCGGACGTCATGCTCGACGCGTACGCCCGCTTGGCCCAGCGCGAACCCGACCGGCCGACGGCGACCGTGGAAGAGGTCACCGGGGTTCCGGCGCGGACCTTCGCCCAGTGGGTGGCTGACCACGCGGCCGAGTTCGACCCGCCAGTGCGATAAGGGCAGGGGGCGCGCGAAAGGGTTGATGCCGCGGTGCTTCCGGCCGGTGCAGGGGGCAAATGGCCAACGGCGGCGGATCCGGTGCGGCACGTCGTCCGACGAAGGTCGCGCTGGAGTCGGTGAACCGGTACCTGGCCAAGGAACTCAGCCCGCAGGGCAACCTGGTCGCCGCCGGGCGCCCAGGTCCTCACCGGTGCCGCACCCTCGGTAGTGCGCGAGTTCAGCAATTGCTAATATTCGCAATTGCTGAACCCTTCCGCCCCGCTCCCGGGCGGGCCCGGACCGCAGGAGGCGCGCGTGAGCAAGCCGCTCTACCAGCTGAAAGCCGAGTTCTTCAAGACGCTCGGCCATCCCGCCCGGATCCGGGTGCTGGAGTTGTTGTCGCAGCGCGAGCACGCCGTCGCGGAGATGCTGCCCGAGGTCGGGATCGAAGCGGCGAACCTGTCGCAGCAGCTGGCGGTGCTGCGCCGGATGGGGCTGGTGACCACGCGCAAAGAGGGGTCGAGCGTCTACTACTCACTGATCAGCCCGCAGGTCGCGGAGCTGATGGCGGTGGCGCGGGAGATCCTGACCGGCGTGCTGTCCGGGCAGGTCGAACTGCTCGACGACCTGCGGATCGCGCAAGCCGGCAGCACACCTCCCGCGGAGCGCTGACGTGCGCGGGACCCGGAGCGCCGGCGGTGCGCGGTGCTGAGGCTGTGGCGCGCGATCCGCCGGACGGGGCGGGCCGCCGAACCCGCTCCGCCGAGGCCGGAGCCGTTGCCGCGAGCGCGTGAGCTCGGCGGTTCGGTCCAGTTGCGGCACGTGGACGCGGGATCGTGCAACGGCTGCGAGATCGAGATCGGTGCGGCGTTCGGCGCGGTCTACGACGCCGAGAGGTACGGCGCGCGGCTGGTCGCGTCGCCGCGGCACGCGGACGGGCTGCTGGTCACCGGGCCGGTCACGCGCAATATGGCGGAGCCGTTGAAGCGCACGTACGAGGCAGTGCCGAGGCCGCGGACGGTCGTGGCGATCGGGGACTGCGCACGGGATTGCGGCGTATTCGCGGGCGCTTACGGAGTGACCGGCCCGGTGCGCGACGTCGTGCCGGTCGACCTCGAAGTGCCTGGTTGCCCGCCTCGGCCCGAGGCGATCGTCGAGGCGGTGCGAAAGCTGACGGGCCGGTGAACCTCGCGGCGGCAGGGCTCGGGACGGCGGTCGCGAGCGGGGCCGGGACAGCGCTGGTGAGTCTCGTGGTGCCCGCGACGGCCCGGACGCGAGTGTCGGGAAGCGGCACGATGCTCGCGGGTGCGGCCGGGGTCGCGGCTGGTGCGGCGGCACTCGCTGGGCAAACGGCGCACGCCAGTTTTCCGTGGCTGCTGCCGTTGTCCGGGTTTTCGCTCGAACTGGACCGGATGGGCGGCCTGTTCACCGCTGTCACCGGCGGAGTGGCGATCGCGGCGGGGCTGTACGGGATCGGTTACGCCCGGAACGGGCTGCGCGCCCGCACGGTGCGGGCGGTGCAGCCGCTGTTCGTGGTGGCGATGCTGCTCGTGCCGGCGGCGGCATCGGTTGGCACCTTCCTCGTGTGCTGGGAACTGATGGCGGTCACGTCGCTGGTGCTGTTGCTGGCCGAGCACCGGCTGCGGCCTTCGGTCGCGTCGGCGGGCCGGTGGTACGCGGTCATGACGCATCTCGGGTTCGTGACTGTCCTCATTGGACTGTTTTGGTTCGCTGCTCTCGCGGGCGGCGACAGTTTCGCGGTCTTGCGCGCCGCTTCGCCGCCACCAGGCACGGCGAGTGTGATTTTCCTGCTCGTACTGGCCGGATTCGGTTCGAAGGCCGGGATCGTGCCGCTGCACGCCTGGCTCCCGCGCGCGCATCCGGAGGCGCCGAGCCACGTGTCCGCGCTGATGTCGGCGGCGATGGTCAACCTCGGCGCGTACGGCGTGCTGCGCGTCGGGTTCGACCTCCTCGGCGGCGGCTCGCGCTGGTGGTGGGGCGTCGTGCTGGCTCTGGGCGCGGTCTCCGCGGTGTACGGGATCCTCCAGGCGGCCATGGCGTCGGATCTCAAGCGCCTGCTGGGGTATTCGACCACGGAAAACCTCGGGATTATCTTCGCCGGGATCGGCGCGGCCGGGCTGCTCGCGTCCTCGGGCGCCCGGACCGCGGCGGGGCTGGCGCTGGCCGCCGCGTTGCTGCACACCGTGGGGCACGCCGCGTTCAAGACGCTGTTGTTCCTTGCCGCCGGATCAGTCGTCCACGCGACCGGCACGCGCGACCTCGACGCGCTCGGCGGGCTGCGCACCCGGATGCCGTGGACTACCGGCCTGTTCGGTCTCGGCGCGCTGGCCGCTTCGGCGTTGCCGCCCGGCACGGCGTTCGTGTCGGAATGGCTGCTGCTGCAGGCACTGGTGCACGGTCTTCCCGCCGCAGGTGTGGTCACCGCGGTTGCGATGCCGCTCACGATGGCCGCTGTCGCGCTCACCGCTGGCCTTGCGGTGGCGACGTTCGTCAAGGCGTTCGGCATCGGCTTCCTCGCGAAACCGCGCGGTGCCGATGCGGAACGAGCGCATGAAAGCCCAAGGTCGATGCTCGTCGGAATGGGCCTCGCGGCGGTGGCCTGTGTGGTGCCGGCGTTGTTCCCCACGCTGGTGTTGCCTGCGGTGGGCGCGGCGGCGGGCTTCGGCGATCCGGCCGCACGCGACCTGCTCACCGTGCGGCTGAACGGGGTCTCGGGCACGGTCTCCCCGTTGCTGATCACCTTCGGTCTGCTCGGTGGCGCGCTGCTCGTGGTCGCGGCGGTGCGGATGCTCGGGCAGGGCCGGGCGCGCCGGGAAGCGCGGCTCTGGGACTGCGGCGGTGGTCCCGCGACGGCCAGGGCGGAGTACACCGCGACGTCGTTCGCCGAACCGCTGCAACGGGTTTTCGACGATGTGGTGCGCCCGGAGACCGATGTGGACGTCGGCCACTACGACGAGGCGCGCTATCTCGTGCGCCAGGTCGCCTACCGCCGGGAGGTGCCGGACCGGATTGAACGGGTGCTTTACCGGCCGGTCCTTGTCGCGGCCGCCGCGTGGGGCCGCGCCGGGCGGCGGCTGGCCACCGGCAGCGTGCACCGATATCTCGGCTACGGCTTCTCCGCGGTGGTACTCGCGCTGATCCTGCTGGCGGTGACGCGATGACCGGGTTCGCCGCCGCCGGAGCGGTCGTGCAGACAGTGCTCGTGGTCGCCGGGGCACCGGTGCTGACCGGCCTGATGCGGCAGGTCCGCGCCCGGCTGGAGGGACGCGCGGGCTCCGGAGTGCTCCAGCCGTGGCGTGACCTTCGAAAACTGTTGCGGCGCAAGGAAGCGCTGACGCCGCGCGGCACCGGTCAGGTCTTCCGGACCGCGCCGGTGCTGCTGATGGCGACGACGCTGCTCGTCGCGTTCGCGGCCCCGTTCGTCACCACCGCGTCGGCGCTGCCGCCGGTGGCCGACCTCTTCGCGGTGGTCGCGCTGCTGGCGCTCGGCACGGTCGCGCTCGCGCTCGCCGGGCTCGACACCGGCACCGCGTTCGGCGGGATGGGCGCGAGCCGCGAGATCACCGTCATCGCGCTCGTCGAGCCGACGCTGCTGGTCGCGATCCTGGCGCTGTCCGCGCGGGCGGGCAGCACCGATCTCGCCGCGATCGTTTCGTCCACAGTGGACGATCCGGCGCGGGTCGGGTCGCCGGTGAGCCTGCTGGCCGCGGTCGCGCTGGCGATCGTGGCGGTCGCGGAGACCGGGCGGCTGCCGGTCGACAACCCGGCCACCCACCTCGAGCTGACGATGGTGCACGAGGCGATGGTGCTGGAGTACGCCGGGCCGGACCTCGCGCTGGTGGAACTGGCGTCCTCGATGCGGCTGGCGGTGTTCCTCGGTCTGCTGGCCAACCTGTTCGTGCCGTGGGGGATCGCGACCTCGGCGTCGCTGCCCGCGCTGCTCGCGGGAGCTGCGGCGTTCGCGGGGAAGGTCGGTCTGCTGGGCGCGTCGCTCGCGGCCGCCGAGGTGTTCTTCGCGAAGCTGCGGCTTTTCCGGGTTCCGGAGCTGCTGGCGGGATCGTTCCTGCTCGCGCTGCTGGCGGTGGCCGCGTCCTTCGTCCTGCCGGGAGGTGCTTCGTGACCGAGCTGCTTTACCTGGCCTGCGGGCTGTTCCTGCTGACGGCCGTGCTGGCGCTGTGGCGGCGCGAACTTCCGGTTCTGGTGCGGGTGCTCGCGGCGCAAGGCGTCGCGCTCGCCGGGATGGCCGCGTTGCTCGCCGGCTCGGCCGAGGCGGGACTGGTCGCGGCGGGACTGCTGGTCCTGCGGGCCGGCGTCCTGCCGTGGCTCGTGCGGCGGGCGATCGCGCGCCAGGGCCCGGACCGGCGCGAGACGCGTCCGGTCGTGAACGTGACGGCTTCCTTGCTGTCGGCCGCTTTGCTCGCGCTCGTCGCGTACGCCGTGTCGCGGCCGCTCGTGGAACTCGATCCTTCTCCGGCTTCGGCGGCCGCGCCGGTGGGCCTGACCGTGGTCCTGATCGGGTTCTTCGTGCTGGTGACCCGGCGGCGCGCGGTGTCCCAGCTCGTCGGATTCCTGGTGCTGGACAACGGGATCACCGCGACCGGCCTGCTGCTCGGCGCGGAGCCGGGGCTGCTCGTGGAAATCGGGGTTTCGCTGGACGTGCTGCTGGCGGTCCTCGTGCTGCAGATCCTGTCCGGCCGGATGCGGCAGCTGTTCGGCGGCACGGACCTCGGCGAGCTGCGGGAGTTGCGCGACTGATGGCGATCCTGGTCGTAACGGCGCTCGTGGTGCCCGCGGTGACGGCACTGGGATTCCTGGTGCCCGCGTGGCGGCGCGGCATGCTGTGGGCGGGCGCGGCGAGCGCCGTCGTGGGTCTCGCCGTGGCGGTCGCGCTGGCCGTCGCGGTGGTGCGCGCCGGTCCGGTCAGCGCGCTGGGCGGGCTGCTGCGGGCCGACGCGTTGTCGGCGTTCTTGCTGGTGGTGATCAGTGCGGTCGCGATTCCGGCGACGCTGGCGACGCCGGGGCATTTCGCGACGGAACGCGCTGCGGGCCGGGCGACCGCACGCACCGCGTCGAGGCACGGACTGCTGGTCCACTTGTTCCTCGCCGCGATGACGCTCGCCGTTCTCGCCGCCGGCCTCGGGCTGCTGTGGGTGTCGATCGAAGCGACGACGGTCGTGACCGCGTTCCTCGTCGGCCAGGGCCGGACCCGGACCGCGGTCGAGGCGGCGTGGAAGTACGTGGTGATCTGCTCGGCCGGGCTCGCGCTGGCGTTGCTGGGCACGCTGCTGCTCGGGTACGCGTCCGGGCACGCCGGCGGCGGCCTCGATCTGGCTGGCCTGGCTGCTGGGGCAAGCGGCCTCGACAATGGCGTAACGCGGATCGCGGTCACCCTGCTGGTGCTCGGGTTCGGAGCGAAGGCGGGGCTGGCTCCGCTGCACGCCTGGTTGCCGGACGCGCATTCGCAGGCGCCCGCGCCGGTGTCGGCGTTGATGTCCGGGGTGCTGCTCGCCGTCGCGTTCTACGCCGTGCTCCGGGTGAAGGTGATCTCCGACGCCGCGCTCGGCGCCGGGTTCGCCCGCGGCCTGCTGATCGTGATGGCGCTCGCGTCGCTCCTCGTGGCGGCGACTTTGCTGCTCGCGCAACGCGATTACAAGCGGATGCTGGCCTATTCCAGCATCGAGCACCTCGGGCTGGTGTCGTTCGGCGCGGCGGTCGGCGGCCCGGTCGCGACGGCGGCGGTGCTGGTGCACGTGCTCGGCCACGGCCTGGTCAAGGCGGTGCTGTTCCTGGGCGCGGGCCGGGTCGCGCAGGGGACCGGCACGAGCCGGATCGACCGGGTGCGCGGGCTGGCCGCCCGCGGTCCGGTGCTCGCCGGCTGTCTCGGCGCCGGGGTGCTGGGGCTGGCCGGGATGCCGCCGTTCAGCCTGTTCGCGAGCGAACTGGGGCTCGCCCGCGCCGGTTTCGCCGGCGGGCTCGGCTGGGCGACGGCGATCGTTCTGGTCCTGGTGCTGGTGGTCGCGGCGGCGCTGGCCGGGCACACGACGCGGATGCTGCTGGGCGAACCACCCGGCGGCCCCGGTGCAGCGCGCGCTCCGGTCGCGGTGCCGCGGGCGACGCGGGTCGCGCTCGTTCTCCCGCTCGCGGCCGCGGCGGTGCTCGGGTTCTCGACCGGCCCGCTGGCGTCGTTGCTGCACGCGGCCGCGCTGGCCGGGGGAGGGGGCTCGTGAACGTACGGGAAGCGGCCCCGGCGGAACTGCCCGCGGCGGCGGAATCGTTGCTGGCGGACGGGTTCCGCGTCGCGCTCGTGTCCGGGCACGACGACGGCGACCGGTTGCGCGCGGTGTATTTGTTCCTGGCTCCAGGCGACCGCCGGGCCGAAGTGCACGTGCGGCTCCCGCCGTCCGAACCGCGGCTGCCGAGCCTGGCCCGGCTGTCGTTCCCGGCGGGCCGGTTCGAGCGCGAGATGCGGGACCTGTTCGGCATCGTGCCGGAAGACCATCCGTTGCCGCGCCGGCTGGTCCGGCATTTCCACTGGCCGCGCGGCTGGTACCCGATGCGGGCCGGGGCCGGTGCGCCGCCGGAGTTCGGCGAGGCCGACGGGCCGTACCCGTTCCGCGCGGTGGAAGGGGCCGGGGTGTCGGAGATCCCGGTCGGCCCGGTGCACGCCGGGATGATCGAGCCGGGGCACTTCCGGTTTTCGGTGTCGGGCGAGACGATCCTGAACCTCAAGGCCCGGCTGTGGTTCGTCCACAAAGGACTGGAGGCGCTGTTCGCCGGCCGGGAGCCCGAGGCCGGGATCGAACTGGCCGAAAGGATCAGCGGCGACACCGCGGTCGGGCACGCGCTGGCCTACTGTCTCGCCGTGGAGGACGCGCTGGGCATGGAGGTGTCCGCGGACGCCGCACGGGTCAGGGCGATCCTGCTGGAACTGGAACGGATCCACAACCACGTGGCCGATCTTGGCGCGCTGTGCAACGATGTCGGCCACTCGGTGCTGAACTCGCACGCACAGACGGTGCGGGAGAAGCTGTTGCGGCACAACGAGGAAGTCGCCGGCCACCGGCTCCTGCGCGGCGGCGTCCGGCTCGGCGGGGCACGGCTGGTCCGATTGCCGGACGTGGCGCGAGTGCGGGCTTTGGCCGCTGAAGCCGAGGAGATCGCTTCGCTGGCGGTGGAGCATCCCGTGGTGCGCGACCGGTTCGCGGGCACGGCGGTGCTTTCGGCGCGGCAGGCGGAGGATCTCGGGGCACTCGGGTACGTCGCGCGGGCCAGCGGTCTTCGCCGCGACGCGCGGTACGAGCACCCGTTCATCGATTTGGGCGAGCCGGTGCGCCACTCGCGGACCGACGGCGACGTGCTGGCCCGGTTCCTGGTGCGGGTGGAGGAAATCGGCCATTCGGCGGAGCTCGTGGAACGGCTGACCGGATCGCTGGGCAGCCGGCAGGAAACCGCGGCTCCCGGCGGTGCGCGGTCCGGAGTCGGGATCGCCGAGGGCTGGCGCGGCACGATCGTGCACCGCGTCGAACTCTCCGCCGGAGTGCTGAGCCGCGTCAAAGCCGTCGACCCGAGCTTCTTCAACTGGCCAGCGCTGCCGGTGGCTCTCGTGGACACGATCGTCCCGGATTTCCCGCTCGCCAACAAGAGTTTCAACCTCTCGTACGCGGGCAACGACCTGTGAATCCCCCCCCTCTACCGGAGACAGCATGCCGAGTGAATTCGTCAGGGAATTGAAGCGGGGCGTCGCGGCGGCGCGCCAGGCCTTGGAATCCGCGGGCGAGGACGACGCGGACACCCACCGCGCGCGGCTGGCGGAGCTGCGGGACATCGCGCGGCACAACGAAGTCGACCTCGGCAGCCCGGACGAGGGCGAGACAAGCCGGTGAACGGGCTGGCAGTGGTGGGGGACAGCGCTCCGGGCGAGCCGGAACCCTCGCTCGCGCTGCTGAGCGCCGACGCGCAGGCGATCCGGGAGCACACTGGCGTGCCGGCGTCGGCGTTCGCGGTGCGTTCGCGGAACGCGGGCGAGCTGTCGGTCGCGCTGCGGTCGTTGCCGGACGACGTCGAAGCGGTGTACTTGACCGGGACCGAACCGGCGAAAGCCCGTGCGGCGCAACGGGACATCGCCGCGGGCGGCGGAGTGCCGGTGATCACCGAGGAGGAAACCGCGAGCATCGCGACGGCCGCCGCGGTGCTTGTCCGGTCGCGGCGGCTGCACGTCGCGCCGTTCGCGGCGAAAGTCGTGGTGGCGGGCTCGGACACGATGCCGTTGCTCGTGCCGCTGCTGGTCGCGTCCGGGATCGGGGAGGTCGTGGCCTGGCGGCGCGACGACGCGGACCGGTACCCGCTCGCCGAGATCGCGCGGAACGCGACCGCGGTGGTCGATCCGGCCGGGGAACTGGGCGGATCCGCGCTGGCGGCACCGGAACGAAGCGCGCGGCTGCTGCCGCTGCCCGGGCTGTTCGCGGCGTTGCGGCGGGGACTGGTCGCGCGGCCGGTGAACGATCCGCTGTATCAGCTGGACGTGCACCGGGCGTGCGCGCACGCGCTGACGACGCTCACGCCGGTGGACCGGTCGCTGCCGGAACTGTCCGATCCTGATTTGGCCGTGCGGGTGCTGGACGCGATCGAGGAGGCGTTGCGGCCGCCTCGGCGGCGTTAGACGGTGTCTTCGAGGCTCAGCTGGTCGGATTGGAGTTGCGGGGGCCGGTAAGGGGCTCCGTTGAGGGTGGTGCCGTGGAAGCCCACGTCACCGTCGAAGTTGGCGTTTTCGAAGGTGGTGTAGTTCGTGAAACTCACCTGGTCGAACCACGCTTCGTTGCCGAAACGGGCACGGTCGAAGTATGCGCTTTGGGTCGCCGCCTCGTCCTCGAACACTGGGGCGGTCATGAAACCGGCCCCGTCGAACCTCGCGCTGCGCTCGAATTCCGCACCGCTGAACCGGGCGACGCCGCGGAGCAGTGCTTGGTCGAAACGTGCGGCTTGCTGGAATTTCGCGTGGCGGAACATGATTGTTCCGACGAATTCCGTGTTCTCGAAGCGTGCTTCGCCGCGGAAGACTGCGCGACCGAGATCGGCGCTGCCGGAGAAGGTGGCCCGGACGAACCAGGCTTCGTTCTCGAAGACGGCATCGTCGAACCGGGTCGTGCCGGTGAACGTGACCTCGTGAAACCAGGCCTCCCCGATGAACCGGGCGCCGGTGAAGCGGGCGTTGTGCAGCGCAGCGCCGTTCAAAGTGAAGTCGAACAGCACCGCGCCCGACAGATCGAGTTCCACCCCGCTCCAGAACAGTTCCTGCGGAGCGTCGGGAATGAGGTGCTGGACCAGCAGTCGCTGCGCGGTGAGCCGGACCTCGCGTTCCTGCCGTGGCTCCGGGTCGGTGCTGCCGGCAGGCAGGTCGTACGGCATGCGCAGATAGGCGCTCAGCACGTGGACGATCGTCGGGCGCAGCCGCGCGTTTTCCTGGGCGAGCCGGTCCAGCGCGTACAGTCCGGCCAGCCGGACCGGGGCTTTCTCGGCGCCGAGCTGCTCGACGGACTTGAGGTAAAGCTCGTTGATCCGCCGCTCGGTCGCGTCGTGCCGGGCGTCGTCGTTCGCCTGCTCGCGCAAGCGCAATTCCGCGCGTTTGGTCGCGAGGTCCCGTTCAGCGGTTTGCTGACGGCGGGCAGCCAGAAGAAGCGCCAGCGCGCCACCGGTGCCGACCACGATGGTGCCCACGGTCCGGATGCCGTCCAGCCGAACGCGGTCCGCCTCGGTGCCGTGCCCGGACCAGGCGAAGAGAATCCAGCACGCGCCCGCCGCGATCGCGGCCACGGCGATCGCGCAGATGAGGATCGTTCGGCTGGAAAGGACGCCGTCAGCGCGGGATTCGTCCCGGTCGTCAGACGGTGCCATCCCTCCATGATCAGCCTTCAGCCGACGGAAGAAAGCGGCAATCGGGGTGGAACCCGCTCCGCCGTCCGGATGGTTCGCGAAACCCCGAAACCATTCAGCGGTCGTAATACGTGGTCGGCCCCTCCGGCCATTGCCGCGTAGGCGGAGGCGGCTGCTGCTCCGCCCGGCTGCTCTTCTTCCGCCGATGCAACGTCCGCGCACTGGCCGCCATGCTGCTCACCAGCGAAGCGATCACCAGCCCGATCACCAGATTGATCGCCGCCGTCGCGATCTTCGCCTCCATGCCCACCGTCAGGGTGAGCGGCAGGACCACTGCGATGGCCGTCACCAGCACCATGATCCAGCCGAAGAACTGCCCCGGCGCGGGGGTCGCCACGCTCAGCAGGTGCATCAAACCGGTCGCCAGCAGGGCGACAGCGGCGGCGGAGATGGCGTACGTCGGCGTACTCGCCTTGCCCCACAGGCCGTCGCCTTTCGGGGCGAGTACTGGCACGTCGAAGATGCCTCGCGCGATCAGCAGGCCCACCACCGCCACGAGCGCCGCGACGACCGCGGTGGCCACTCCGCCCGCCCACAACCTCGCTGCGTCGATGCCTGGCCGGGTGTCCTCCCCGTAATCGCCGGGGTAATGCTGCGCCATCGGCAGTCCCTCCGTCGCAAAACCGGTCGCTGACGATTGTCGCGCTAGTTCGGCTGCTCTGCCGGGTCGGCGGACTTCGCCAGCTTCCGCAGCCGCAGCGACAGGACTACCAGGGTTACCCCGTAAATGACCGCGTAAATCCCGATCAGCAGCGCTACTCCGAACGCGCCCGCGATCGGGTGGAACAGCACGAGCACCCCGGCGATCACCGAAAGCGCGCCCGCGACGATCAAAAACGCCTCGCCGGTGATCTGCTTGCGCAGCCGGATCGCGGCGACGATTTCCATGATCCCGGTGACTACCGCCCACGCCCCGACGAGTGTCGCCAGCACCAGCACGGTCACGCCTGGCCACACCAGCGTCATGATCCCGGCGACGACGCCCAGCACGCCGAGCAGCGCATACGCGAACCGGTGCGTGCCGTCGCCCGGCCGGAACGCCTGCATGAGCGCGCCGACGGCGTCGATCAGCACGTAGATCCCGAACAGGAAAGCCAGCGCCAGCACGGTGATCCCCGGCCACACCAGCGCCAGTACGCCGAACAGGACGCCGAGGATCCCGCGCGTGAGCACGAGCGGCCACGCGCGCCGCGGGTCGAGCACCGCGAAGCCGAGGACGGGCGGAATGGGCGTGGACATGGATTGCCTCCCGGGTGTCGTGCTGACCTGGCGAAACGGTAGCCGGACGGGGGCCGCGCCGCCGGGACCTCACCCGATCGAGGGCGCTACCAAGCGACCGTCAGCCCGGCGAGCCGCCACGTCCCGGGGTCGGGTACCCGCTTCGCCTCGAGGACACGCAGCCCGGGGAACCGGTCCAGCAACGCGGTCAGCGCCACCTCCGCCTGCACCCGCGCGAACGACGCGCCGAGACAGAAGTGCGGGCCGTGCGCGAAACCGAGGTGCGCGCCGGCCGAGCGGCGGACGTCGAATCGGTCCGGATCGGCGAAGACGCGCGGATCCCGGTTCGCCGCCGCGATCGAGGCGGTCACCGGCTCGCCCTCACGGATCCGCACTCCGTGCAATTCCAGGTCTTCGGTGGCCCGGCGGGGAATCGTCAGCAGCTGCGAACCGCACCAGCGCATCAATTCCTCGACCGCGCCCGGCCACAATTCCGGTTCCGCGCGCAGCAGCGCGAGCTGATCCGGGTGCACCAGCAGGGTTTCCACGGAATTGGCGATGAAGTTCGCCGGAGTCTGCCCGGCCAGGACGAGCTGCCAGACGAGCGCGACGGATTCCGTTTCGCTCAGGCCCGCGCTCGTCAGATGCGCCAGCAGCGCGCTGTCCGGATGCGCGACCAGCGTTCGCGAGCTGTCGATGATCCCGGGCACTGCGGAGGCGAACTCGCCGCCGGACACCTGCACGACCGCCGCGCCGTATTCGTGCCAGCGCGGCCGTTCGGCCTCCGGAACGCCGACGAGCGCGCAGATGACCTCCATCGGCAGTGGCTGGGCGAACTCGGCCAGCAGGTCGATGGGGCCTCCCGCGGGCAGCGCGTCCAGGTACCGCGCGACGATCTTCTCGATCTCCGGCCGGAAGTCCAGCGCGCGGCGGGCGGCGAAGGCGGGGGTGGCGAGGCGGCGCAGCCGGGCGTGCTCGGCTCCTTCCATTTCCTGCATGGTCCGCAGGTAAGGACGGCAGTGCTCGGGCACGTCCGGACGCTGGTAGCTGGCCTCGCTCAAGGCGAACCGCTGGTCAGTGAGCATCGCGCGCGCTTCGGCGTGCCGCGTCAGCACCCACATCGGCGGGAAGCCGGTGCCGGTCAGCTTGGCGACCGGGCCCTGTTCGCGAGCGGCTCCGAACGCAGTGAACGGGTCGTGCAGGACGGCCGGATCGGCCAGGTCGAGTTCGGGAACGGGGGACGAGGGGGACACCGCAGCCTCCAGATGTTCTGTTCAGATGATCTCATCATATGAATGATGGCGGTATCTTGGCAAGGAAGCGGACCGGGAGGACTCACGATGGCTCGGCTGACCAGGGCGCAGACGCAGGAGCGCAACCGGGCGAAGGTGCTCGCCGCCGCGCGCGACGAGTTCACCGAACGCGGGTTCCGCGACGCCAAGATCGACGTCATCGCCGAACGCGCCGAGCTGACCCGCGGCGCGGTCTACTCCAACTTCCCCGGCAAACGCGCGCTCTACTTCGCCGTGCTCGCGGCGGAAGCGGAACGGTTCGCCGCCCAGCCGCCCGAGCCGGACCCGGGCCTGACGCCCGCGGAAGTCCTCGGCGCGTTCGCCCGCGCCTGGGTCGCCCGGCTGCCGCTGGCCACCGACCCGGACGCGCGCCTCGGTGTCGACCTGCTGCCGGAAATCCTCGCCGACGAACTCACCCACCGGCCGTACGCGCAGCTGCTGCGGTTCGATGCGATCGTGCTCGGCCTTGCACTGGAAAGGCTTTCGCCGTCGTCCGGACGATTGGTGCGAGTGGCGGAAGCGGCGCTGACGACTCTGCACGGGGCGAGCCAGCTCGCGGCCGCGGCACCCGGTTTCGGGGAGCCGTTCCACGTCGTGCGCGTGTGCGAAGCGTTGCCGACGCTGGGTTTGGCCGACACCTGGCCGGAGCCGCCGATCGTGCCGCAAGCGCGGGCCGCCGGGGAAACCTGGTCTCCGCCAGAGGTTTTCGACGCGTTGAGAGAGCGTCCGGTCCGCATCGACGGCGACGGAGTGGTCGCGGTGGTGGGCCTGCACCGGCTGTCCGCGGTGGAGGAAGCCTTGCGCGCGGCCGGGGAGGTCACGCTCGTCGTGGTGACCGGTCAGCCGGGGGAGCTGGTGCCGTTGACCAATCTGGTGCTGGCTGATCTGCGAGGGTCGCTGAAGCGGTCGTGCCCGGAATCGGCGTGGCCGGACGTGCGGGTAGTCGTGGACGAAACCGGTGCGGTGGCCGCGGCGGCTGGAGTTTCGGCGGTGAGCGACGCGACCGAGACGGCCATCCGGGTCCACAATGGACGGATTCTGCTTCGCGCGGAGGGCTTCGGTGCCTGCCACGCCGCCGCGACCGGCACGGTGCCCGCTGAGTCCGGGGAAAAGAGGTAGCCGGACTTCACTGGCGCGGAAGCACGAAGCCAGCAAGGAAAACCGGCACGACCATCAGTGCGACGGCCGCCCAGGGCAACGCGCCGGGCGCGGCGCCGAGCACAATCCCGCCGATCAGCGCACCGCCCGCGACGGCGCCGTTCCAGCTCGCGATGGTCAGCGACTGCGCGACGTCGGCCCGGCGTCCGGCCAGTACCGCGGTGACCGCTTGGAAGGAAGTCGGCGCACCGCCGAAAGCCAAGCCCCACAACGCACTCGCGGCGAGCAGCAGCACCGGCTCGCGTCCGCCGAGGACCAGTATCGCGAAACAGCAGGCGGCGGCGCCGGCGCAGCACGTCAGCACGGCGCGAGGATGCCGGTCGAGGGCGATCCCGACCACCCACAGCCCGGCCACCGTGGCGACCCCGAACAGCAATAGGCCGGTGCTTAACAGCGCGAGATGTCCGCGACCGGCGTAGAACGGCCCGAGGTAGGTGTAGAACATGTTGTGCGCCAGGGAAAACGCAATCACCAGAAGCAACAGCGGGCGCAACCCCGGCGTGCGCAGCACCGTGCGGAGGCTCGTCCGGGCTCCCGGTTCCTCGCCGGACAGCGGCGGAACCACCGCCACGATCCACCACAGCAGCGGCGCCGCGACGAGCGCCATCCCGGCGAACACCCAGCGCCAGCCGACGAGATCGCCGAGCGCGGCACCTGCCGGGACGCCGAGCGCGAACCCGACCGGCGTGCCCGCCATCGCGACGGCGAGCGCGCGGCCGGACTGGTGCGCGGGCACCAGGCGCATGGCGTAGTTCGCCACCAGCGACCACAGAATCCCGGTGAGCGCTCCGGAAACCACCCGCGCCCCGAGCACGAGCGCGAACCACGGGGCCAGCGCGACCGTCAGGTTGGCCGCCACGAACCCGGCCACCAGCAGGAGCAGGAGTTTCCGGCGGGGCATCCGGGCCGACGCGGCGGTCAGCGGCAGCGCGGTGATCGCGGTGGTGATCGCGTACACCGTCACCAGCTGTCCCGCGGCGGCCGGGGACACCCCGAGGTCGGCCGCCGCCGGGAGCAGGATCCCGGCCGGGACGACCTCGGTCAGGCAGCCGAGGAACACCGACGTGGCCAGCGCCAGCAGCGCGGGCAGGGGGAGGGCGGTGCGGCCGGGCGGCGCCGTGATGTCCATGGTGGTCCCTGGGGTCGTGGCGGCCAGCCCGGCCGCGCCGGTCACGCGGTCTTCATCAGCAGGTTCTGGGATGCCTCGTCGGGATCGCGGTTTGGCGACCGCATCGGCTGCGCACCGTGAACACGCCGTTGAAGTGTGCGGCGGGGGTGCGGCCGGGTGGGGTCGCGGCACCCGGCCGCACCGGCTACGCGGTGTGCAGCAACAGGTTGTGCGAACCCTCGCCGGGATCGCCGACCTTGTCCTTCGCCGCCGCGTCGGTCAGGCCCTTGAGCACCGCGTCCGGGGCGGCGTCCGGGTGCGCGGACAGGTACATCGCGGCGACCCCGGCCGCTTCCGCCGAAGCGATCGACGTCCCGGAAACCACGCTGGACGCGCAGTCCCCGGCGTTGCTCGCGGTCTGGATGTCCTCGCCGGGCGCGTAAAGATCCACGCAGCTGCCGAAATTCGACGACGGCACCCGGCGGTCGGCCGGATCGGTCGCTCCTACGGTGATCCCGGTGGTCTGCCGGGCAGGCGTGATGTCGCAGGCGTTCACCCCGGTGCCGCCGGTGCCGTTGCCCGCGGCGGCGGTGTAGGCGAGACCGTTCTGGGTCATCTTGTAGAGCTGGATGTCGAGGACCGTCCCGCTGGGACCGGCGAAGCTGAGGTTCAGCAGGGCCGGGCGCTGCGCGTTGAGGTTCACCCAGTCCAAAGCGGACAGGATCTGCTCGGATGTGCCCGTGCCGTCGCAGCCGAGGGTCCGCACCGATTCGACCGAAGCCTCTTTCGCGACCCCGTAGCGGCGGCCCGCGATGGCGGCCGCGACCTGGGTGCCGTGTCCGTTGCAGTCCGATCCGCTCAGGTCCCCGCCGGGATCGACCGCGTCGTACGCGGCGTGCGCGCGTCCGCCGAAGTCGTGGTGGCTCGTGCGCACCCCGGTGTCGAGCACGTACACGTGCACGTTCGCCGCGGTGTTCGGGTAGGTGTAGCTGCCGTCGAGCGGGAGGTCGGTCTGGTCGATCCGGTCCTGTCCCCACGAAGGCGGGTCTTCCTGGGTTCCGGCCGCGGTGTAGACCTGGTTGTCCCCGACCGTGGTGACCGCGGCGTCGGTCAGGTACTTGTCGTGCTGCTCGCGGGTCGCGGAAAGGGAAAACGCTTGCGAGACCGAGTAATAGACCCGGCGCAGCGTGCCGCCGTACTTGGCGATCAGCGTGTTCGCGGCGGCGGTGACCTTGTCCTTGTCTTTGTCCATCGGCTTGAGCCGCACGATGTACACCGCGGTGTCGCCCGGCGAAGCAGAGGCAGCCATCGGCACCGAGCCAGCCGCGATGGTGAGAAGCGCCGCCAGCACGACGGCTTTCGGGGTGCGTTTCATGGTCGTCCCTTCGGGGAGCCTCCGCCGGGATCTGGGGGCATCCCGGCGGAGGCAGGCGATATCAGAGGTTGTTCAGCCAGGTGCGCAGGTCGTCCGGGCCGCTGCCCTCGTCGAAGCCGACCACCCGGCTGCCCTTCTCCTGGCCGCTGGAGATGTCGATCAGCGTCGGGATGTACTCGATGCCGTACTTGTCGGCGATGTCCTTGTTCTGGCCCTGCTCGCTCAGGTCCACCTTCGCCCAGATCCACTTGCCGTTGTCGGCCGCGTGGTATTTCTCCAGGTAGGGAGCCATCTTCTGACAGGGGCCGCACCAGCTGGCGTAGAAGTCCAGCACCACCGGCTTGGTCTTGGACATCTCCATCACCTGGTCGTAGTTGGCCGAGGTCACGTCGATGACGGTCTCGTCCTGCGGGGCCAGCGAGACGTAGGACGCCGGGGTCTGCGCCGCGTTCGCCGGTGCCGCCGCGGCACCGCCGAGGACCCCCGCCGTGATCGCCGCGACGGCTGCGAACATCCGGATTCTGGTTCCCATGTTCTCTCCTTTATTCGGGGTGGTTGACCGGCACCGGCGCGGGACGCGCCGGGGCTTCGGGGGCGGGGCCGGTTTCGGTGGGATGGCCGGCTCCGACCCAGTCTTCGATTCCTTCGCGGTACTTGCGGACGTCGCGGTAGCCGAGCTCGAGCAGCCGGGCTCCGACGAATTCGCTGTTGCGGCAAGGGGTGTTGGCGCAGTAGACGACGATCGCCGCGCTCTTGTCCGGGACCACCCGCGGGGCGTGCTCGTCGGTGAACCGCGCGGCCTGCTCGTAGGGGAAGCCCGGGATGTTGCGGGCGCCGGGCAGGTGTTCGCGGGCGTAGTAGTCGGCGGGCATGGTGTCGACGACGATCACCGTGCCCTCGTCCATCGCGGTTTTCAGCTCTTCGCGGCCGATCAGCGGCAGCATGCCGGTTCCTCCCGGGTTCCGGCGGCGGGTCAGCAGGCCCGCCGCGAGGTAACTGACGAACGCCACGACCACCGAGTTGATCGTGGGAATCCCGAAATCGAAGACGAGCGCGAACGCCGTCCCGAGCGCCCAGCTGACCAGCGCGGCCGGCGCCCAGTTACGGCCGGCGACCGCCTGGCCCCGGCGCAGGGCGGCGAAAACGGGACGGCACCGGCGAAGCACGAAGTACTCCGCGATCAGCACCCCGGCGACCGGCGGGGTGAGCACGCCGACCGCGGTCAGGAACCCGGCGAAGTGGTCGGCGATGCCGAGCGCGGACGCCGCCGTGCCGAAGACCCCGAGCACCAGCACCACGTGCACCCGGCGGACCTTCCGGTCGAACAGCACATCCACGACGTTGACCAGGCCGAGCGAGGAGGAGTACAGGTTCCAGTCGTTGATCTTGAGGATCGCGGTCGCCAGCACCAGCGTGCCGAGCACCCCCGAGGAGGAGGTGACGATGCCGACGACGTCCGAGGTCGCGGCGGCGTGCGCGAGCAGCACGCCGATCAGCCCGATCAGGTACTCCCCGAGCGTCACGCTGAGCACGGTCTGCTTGACCACGTCGCCGCGGGTGCGGTTGAACCGCGTCATGTCCGGGGTCATCAGCGCGCCGAGGATGAACGCCCCGGACACCAGCGTGGTCGCCGCGCCGAGCGACAGGGGCGGTCCCGGCGGGGGAGCGGAAATCAGGGCCGCGAGCGAATGCGTGTGCAGCGCGTCGAACACCGAATACCCCGCCAGCACAAGGAAAGCGGGCACGGTCAGGTAGGCGGTCCAGGCCATCAGGCGGAAGCCGTAGACCGTGATCACGGTGATCACCAGCCCGCCGAGCAGCGCCCAGCCCCACTCCGGCAGCACTCCGCCGAGGGCGTGCATCCCGTGCGCGAACACCCCGTTCTGCACGCCGAACCAGCCCGCGAGACTGATCGCCACCAGCAGGCCGACCAGCGCGGAACCCTTCCGGCCGAACCCGGCCCAGCGGGCCAGCACCGAGGTGGACAGCCCCTCCCGCACCCCGGCGATGCCGAGCAGCACGGTGATGACCTCCAGCAGCACCGAACCGATCGTGATGGCCAGCACCGCTTGCCAGAACGTCATGCCGTAGCCGAGCAGCGCGCCGACGATGAACTGCTGGAACGACGAGACCTGCCCGAACCGCTGCACGGCGACCGAGGGCCAGGACCGGCGGGCGGCGTCGGGGACGCGGGTCAGAGAATAGTCGTCGTGGCGATCGCTCATCGGCCGGTCGCTTCCAGCGCGGCTTCGGCGACCACCAGGAAACCCTGGCCCGCCTTGGGCTGGAACGCGAATTCCCGGTCGAAGAACTTCTGCAGAAACGGCACCCGCTGGTGGTAGACGAACATCGACCGCGGATTTCCGGTGACGATCCCGGAACCGGCGAACAACGGGAGTTCGGCGAGGAAGTAGCGGACCGCGAGCCGCAGCGCCCGCTCGTCCGGCACGTTTCCGGTCCGGCCCTGCAGCACCCAGGTGGAAGCGCCGTAGCAGGCGGAACGGAATGCGCCGTCGGTTTCGAAGTGGTTTTCCGCCTCGGCCAGCAGCCGCCGATAGGCGGGCAGTTCGCGCAGCCGGGCCATGCCGAGGATCCGGCTCTCCGGGTCGGGCACGTCCAGCGCCCGCAGCGCGGCGGCGATCTTGTTGTGCACGTGGCAGGACTGCCGGTGCGCTTTCTGTTTCGCCCTGGCCGGCGGGTATCCGAGCGCTTCGAGTGTGTAGGCGGTGACCTCGTCCGGCACGAAAAAGCAGAACTCGGCGAAGCGGTCCGCGGTCCACGCGGCGAGCCGGGTCAGCCGTTCCGCGGTGAAATAGCCGTTGAACGGGCTCACCCCGACACAGGCGTGCCGGACGTCCGGATACAGGCTGGCGCAGCCGGAAGACAGCGGAGTCGCGTCGAACATGGGAACCCTCCACCTTTTCTCGTCTCGATTCCGCGATTTCTCCCGGCGGGGCGGGACTGGTGCGGCTCACTGTGCCGGGATCGAAGCGGCGCGGGTAATGCCTGCCGGTTATGCCGTCGCGGGACGGCGGGCGGCCGCGGTTCGGAAAGAGGTTTTCCTACTTTGGTCGGGCAATCGCCACACTTTCGCCGGTGCACTCGCCGCGGGGGAAGTCATATCGTGGACTTTCGTGGAGTTGGAACTGAAGCATTTGCGCCACCTCCAGGCGATCGCGAAAGCGGGCAGCCTCAACCGCGCCGCCGTCGAACTGGTGCTGCCGCAGCCCGCGCTCAGCCGCGAACTGCGCCGGATCGAGGAGCTGCTCGGCCGGTCGCTGTTCGAGCGCGCCCGCGCCGGGGTGCGGCCCACGCCGTTCGGGCAGCTGATCCTCGACTACGCGGACGGGATCCTCGCGCGCACCGCCCGGATCGGGCCCGCACTCGCGCAGCAGGGCGCCCAGCGGGCCGGCGCGCTGCGAGTCGGCTGGTCGGAAACCCCGCTGTCCGGCTCTCTGCTCCGCGCGCTGGAGACGGCCGGGCTCGGCGACCGGGCGGAGATCCGGACCGCCGAGTCGACCGCGGAGATGGTCGGCTGGTTCGGCCGCGGCGAACTCGACCTCGCCGTGCTGTCCGAGCAGTGCGAGGTGCCGCTGCCGGCGAACACCGGCCGGATCGACCTCGCCGAGGACCCGCTGCTGATGATGCTCCCGGACTGGCATCCGCTGGCCGCCCGGCACACGGTGGACCTGGCCGAACTGGAGCACGAGCGGTGGATCTCCTCGACCGGGCCGGACCGCTGCCGCGAGTTCCTGGCCCGGGTCTGCGGCCCGTACGGGTTCGCCCCGGTGATCGCCCATCACGTGCCGGTCTCCGGCCCCCGCGACGAGATCGTCCGCTACCAGGGCGACGTGACGCTCATCCAGGCGTCCCGCCCGCTGGCCCCGGGCGTGGTGCACCGGCCGGTCCGGGAACTGCGGATGCGGACCAGCCATTTCCTGCTGTACCGCGAGGACAGTCCGGTCGCCGCGCGGGTGGGCCTGCTGGCCGGTTTGGTCCTCGACACCTATCACGACGAGCGCGGCGCGAACGGCCCGCGCGCGATTCCGAAAGAACTGCCGTGGCTGACCGCCCGGACGAGCTGATCCGTCCGGACATCGAGCTGCGGCAGCTGAAACTGGTGGTCGCGGTCGCCGAAGCGGGCAGCGTGGCCGCCGCGGCGGCTGTGCTCGGAAGCACCCCGGCCAAGCTCGCGCTGCGGATCAAACGGCTGGAGCGGATGATCGGCGCCGAACTGCTGGCCGCGGAACCGGCCGGGAAGCTGTTCACCGAAACCGGCGAGCTCCTGCTCGAACACGCCTCGGTCGTGGTGCCGCAGTTCGACCGGATGCTGACCGCCGCTCGCGCCGGCCTTCAGCAGTCCGCCGCGCGAATCCGGATCGGCTCCGTGCCGACGCCTGTGCTGCCGCGGCTGATCCGCGAGGTGAGCCACCGCAATCCCGAAGCAGAACTGGCGGTCCGGACTGGCGAATCGGCTGCGGAGCTCGCCGGAGCGCTGCTTCGCGACGAGCTGGACCTCGGCGTGCTGCGGCAGGACGCCGTGCGGGAACATGCCGCCCTTGAGTGGGTGTCGGTAGCCACGGAACCGCTTGTGGTCGGCATTCCTTCCGGACACCCGCTAGGCGTTCCGGACTCGCTCACCCCGGCCGCGCTGTCCGGTCAGAGATGCGTTCTCCTTGACCAGACTGTGCAGCCCCGGACGCGCGCGCTGCTCGCGGCCTTCGCCGACGCCGGTGCCGATCCGCGGCTCTGCTACGCCGAAAGCGATTGGGCGGCGTTGTGTCTCGGTTACGGAGCCGGAATCCTGACCGTGACAGCTCCGCCGGTGACACCGATGCCGGACACCGCCTACCGCCCGCTGCACTGCGCGGCCACGAACTCGACTCTTGTGCTCGTCTGGACCGACGGCGGACGAGTCGCCTCCTGCGTGCCACAGGTCCGTGCGGCGATGACGCTCGCGCATGCCGAATTCCTCCGCACGCTTGTCCATTGCCGTCCGTGAAGGACTCCTTGAGGGAATCTGATTCCCTCAAGGAGTCCTTCACGGACCTCACGGAACGCGTCAGCCGATGCGGTAGCTGTACGGCAGAGTCGCCAGCACCTCACCGGTTCCGACCTGCGGCAGACCGGTCACGCCGGTCGGCAGCGAAGGCACGGTCACGATGTTCAAGTGCCCGGAAACCTTTTGCCCGCGATCGCCGGACGGCCTGATCGTCACCTGGATGGTCGCGGTTTCGCCCGGTTTCACCAGCTGCGGCGTGCCTCCGGTGCCGTTCGGGTCCACCGACTGCCCGTACGGGTCGCCGGTCGACGACGTCACCGAGCTGTCGAAGCCCGCGGTCTCGATCGACGCCGTGTAGCTGGAATGCCCGGCGGGCGCGCCCTCCGGACCGAACGGGCCGATCTCCTGCACGTCGGCGTACCAGACGCCCTTGGTGACGTACCCGGTCTTCTCGCCGATCGTCGCGACCGACACGGTGCTGCCGTTCTGCGCCGACTTCAGGTCGCCGAGCACGTCGATGCCCGCCGCCGAGCCCTGGATTTCCGCCTGCGCGGGCACGGTCGAGGACGTCGCGACGGTGAACTTGCTCGTCTCCGGCGGGATCGAGTACACCGGCGCGTTCGTGTTCAGCTCCGGCAGATCGACCTCGGTCGAACCCTGGATCGGTTGCGGCTGAAGCGTTTGCCGGGCGGTCGTGCGCGCGTCGACGCCGATCGCGATCGGCTCGACCCCGGCGTTGCGGACCGTCACCGGCACGGTCACGGCCTTGCCCGCCGCGAGCGACGCGGACTGCGGCAGCGCGGGCGCGCTGGCCGAGACCTGGTCGAAGCCGACGGTTCCGGTGAACGGCTGGTCGATCTGCTTGCCCGTCACCGGGTTCTGCACGACGAGCACGAGGTGCCAGCGGCCCGGCAGAGGGTTCGCGTCGACGAGCTGCAGCCCGGTGCCCTGCTTCAGCGTGGTGGCCGAATCGAGGTAGGCGTTGCTGTTCACGTCGGCGAGTTCGCCGTTCGGGTCCACCAGGACGCCGTCGAGCAGCGTGCCCGGATCCTGCAGTTTCACCGCGACGTCGAGGTCCCGCTTGCCGCGCGGCACGTCGAATTCGTAGGAGAACGTCTGCGCGGGCGACACGGCACGGGCGTTGCCGCCGGTGATCGTGCCGCTGAAGGAGCCAGGGCCGTTGTTCGTCGGGATCAGCGCGCGCAGCACGGCGGACACGCTGGTCTGGTGGCCGTCGGAGCTGCCGAAGGTGATCGAGTAGTCCGCGTCGCCGCCGCTGCTCGGGGTCTGCAGCGAGACGTGCACCGGCTTCGTCTGGCCCGGCTTGAGCTCCAGGATCTGCGGCGACACCTGGCCGTACGGGACGGTGCGCTGCGCGGTGGTCGCGAGCTGGACGTCACCGGTGTAGCCGGCCGGTCCGGACGCGGAGTACAGCACCGCGGTCCACGTGCCCGCTGCCGGCCGCGTGACGTCCACGTTGGCGTAGTTCGCCGTCGCGGCCCCGCCCTGCGGACGGCTGTTGGCGACGAAAGTGCCGTCCGGCGCGAGCAGCGTCAGCCGCACCACCGGGGTGACCGACTGGCCGTTGACCGTCTTCGGGCTGCCCTGCCAGGCCATCCGCGCCAGCAGCCGCTGCGCGCCGTTCGGCACGGAGAACGTGACCTTCTTGTACGCCCAGTTCGTGCCGTTGAAATACGGGAAAGTCGGCAGCTTCGCGGCGTCGAACGCGGTGGTCTGCGTCTGCGTGCCCATCGGGGCGAACGTCCGCGTGCCGGTGCTGACCGTCAGCGGCTTCGTGCCCGAGTTGGTGACGTTCACCGACGCCTGCTGCGTGCTGCCCGGCGCGCCTTCCAGCGTCAGCTGGTCGGCCGACAGCGAGATGTTCGACGAGACTCCCGCCGGGGCGCCGGTCGAACCGGGAGCGGTGAGCGCCGCTTCGACCGCCGCGCGCGCGTCGAGAAGGCCAGCGCCCTGCTCGTCGGCGGGGAGGTTGAGGTCGCGCGCGGTGCTGGTGATGATCTGCTTCACCTGTGCGGGCGTCGGCGACGCGCCGTGGTGCGCATTGCGGTAGCTCTGGATCACCAGTGCGGCGACCCCCGCGGTCAGCGGGGCGGATTCGCTGGTGCCGCCGAAGGATTCGAGGTCGGTCGGCTGCGGCACGGTGTTGAAGTTGCGGCATTCCGCGTACGCCGGGGAGCAGTCGGCCCAGTTGCCCTCGCCGGGCGCGACGAGGTCGATGGTGCGGCCGTTCTGCGTGATGCCGGACGAGGACAGCGCGGAAATGTTGTCGCTCACCCATTTTCCGTTGGAGAACGGGAAAGCCGCGTACCCGGTCTGCGCGTACAGCCGGTTGTCGGTCGTTGCGCCGGTGGAGATCACCAGCGGGTCGGTGGCCGGGCTGCCGATCGTGGACGTGGTGCCCGCGTCGCCGCTGGAGGCGGTCACCGTGACGCCCGCGGCGACCGCTTGGTCGTTGAAGACCTGGAACAGGTTGCGGGAGCTGGAATCCGGGTACTGGTTGAGGCCGAGCGACTCGTTGATCACGTCGACGTGGTCGACGGTCACCGCGTAGTCGATCGCCTGCAGCACCGCGGAGTTCGTGGCGGTCTTGCCGAAAACGTTCAAGCCCACCAGGCTCGCGCCCGGCGCGACACCCTTGACGACGATGTTGCAGCCCGCCGGGAGCGGGTGCTTTTCGTTCACGAACTTCGACAGGTCATGCACCACGACGCCCTGCGCGGCGATCGACGAAGCGTCGCCGAAGGCCTCGGCCCCGGAGTCGGTCGTGTTCGGACCGTCCCCGGAGAAGTCCTGGTAGTCGGAGAACACGTGGCTGCCGTCGGGGCGGATGAAGTCGGCGTAGTTCGGGTCCATGTTGTCGGCGAGGAACGCGACCTTCACCCCGGCTCCGTTGGCCAGATCGGACGCGCTTTTCCCGCCGTTGGTGCTGTACGCGCGGATCGACGTCAGCGCTTCGGGCTCCAGCAACGGTTTCGCCGGGTCGGACGGACAGGTCGCGTTCGGCAGCGCCTGCGCGGCCGGTCCGCCTGCCTTCGGCGCGGCGGCCGGTGCGCTCGGTTTGGCGTCCGGCAGCGTCACCTTGCTGTCCGGCAGCACCTGTGCGACCGCCGGGTCGTGCGCGAGCTGCGCGGCCTGTGCGGGCGTGACGGTGGCGGAGAAAGCGTTGCCCAGTGCGAAGTGCTTGACTTTGGCCGGTGCCGCGCCGGTGAGCTTGGCAAGCACCGAATCCTGTTCTTGGGTGGCTTTCGCGCGACGAGTGTCCGAGGCCGCCTTGGTGGGCGGCGCGCTGGGCAACTGGTCCGCGAGGACCACGATCACCGATTGCGGCGCGGTGCCGGCCGGAGCGGCAGCCTGCGCCGGCTGGGTGATCCCGGCCAGCACCAGACTGCCGGTCGCAGCCATGACCAGGGCGCGAACGGATCGCGAGGAACGCCCCATGTGCAGTTCCCACTTCCTGCTAGAAGGGTTCGTGAGTTACCGGCCCCGACGAAATCGGGCGCACTCGTGCCGCGCTCGATTTCCCGACAGCAGAACTCTTTCCGAATCCTTCACGATCCACAAGAGACAATAGTGGGAAACAAACCCGGCAAACGGGACCGAATTTCCGCGCGGCCGCGCATTCGGTCCCGTTTGCCGGAATCGAGGTCAGTCCTGGGGCAGGTGCCGGCGCGAGTGCCGCGTCACCACAAGGGTTCCCGCGATGGCGGCCAATGCGACACCGGCGAGCAGCACCGGGTAGCCCGCTACTCCGTTCAGGGCTGCTAAAAGTGACGGCAAGAGAAATCCGGCATAGGCCAGTGCGTAGTACACCCCGGTGAGTTCCGCGATTTCGCCCGGCCGGGCGAGACGTTGCAATTCCAGCAGACCGGACACCACGACGATGCCGTAAGCGGCGCCCAGCACGACTGCCGCGCCGAGCGCGATCCACGGCGATTCCTGGGCCGCGGCGACGACGCTCAAGACGAGGCCGACGCAAAGCACCGTCATCCCGGTGAGCACGGCTCGCGCGCTGGTGGCGCGGTCGACCCGCTTGGCGATCGGCTGGATTCCCACCCCCGCGCCGATCGCGCAGACGGTGAGCAAAGTGGAGTAAGCCAGCGCCCACGACCCGGTTCGGTGCTGGACGAGCTGCGGCAGGATCGCGTAGGCCACGCCGCACGAACCGAAGATCCACGGCGCGGCGGGCAGGATCACCCGGCGGAACCGCGGATGCCGGGCGGTGGCGGGCAACGCGGCGTGGACCGAATCGGACCGGGCGGCGAGTGTTTCCGGACTGCGCGTGACCGCGGCGAGCGAGACCAGCGCGAGTCCGATGTGGACCAGATAGGGAAGGACCATCGGCCACGGTCCCCACTGGGCGAGCGCCCCGGCGACGCCCGGCCCGATGCCGAGCCCGAGCGTGAGGCACAGCGCGGCGCGGCGGGTGCCGAGGTCGGCCGCGCTGTACGGGTCGGCGTCGGCGAGTTCCTTGATCCAGGTGGAACCCACGGCCATCGCGACCGCGATCGCGACGCCGGAGAGGAGCCGGCCGGCGGCGATCCACGCCACGCCGAGCGGGCCGAGTGCCAGCAGCAGGCTCGCCAGCAGCGACAAAACGGTCCCGGCGAACATCACCGGACGGCGACCGTACCGATTGGACAGTCCGCCGGACAGCAGCAGTCCCGGCACGAGGCCGAAGACGTACGCGCCCAGCAGGGCATCGACGGTGAACGCGGAATAGCCCGCGGCGTGGTACATCACGAGCAGCGGGGTGAACTGGTTGCCGCCCCAGCCGCACGCGAACACCGCGGCGGCGGCCGGGAACCAGGCCGGGCGGGCGGTCGTTTCGGGTGTTTCGGGCAGGGGAGCGCGATCAGCGGTGGTGGTCATCGACGGTGCACCGAATCCAGGTGTGCTCGCAGGGCCGGGGCGAAGGTGCCGGCCTTCGTCTCGGCCGCCGCGATGATGGTGAGCAGTTCTTCGTGTTCGCCGACGACCTGCGGCAGCCGGGAGGGGATCGGCGCGAGCGCGTGGACGTTCATCCGGCGCTGCCGGTCGGCGAGCGTGGTGTAGAAGCCGAGCAGCAAGGTATTGCCGCCGGCCGCGACGATCGTCCGGTGGAACAGTTCGTCGGCTTCGGCGAACGCGGGCACGTCGCCCGCTTCCGCGTGCCGGCGCTGGGTGTCCAGCACCGTGCGCAGCTGGTCGAGCGCGTCCGGGATCAGCTCCGGACGGCGGCCCAGCCGGTATACCGCGGCGCTTTCGACCGCCTCGCGGGCTTCGAGCACGTCCTCGGCCTCGCCGGGGGTGATCGGCACGACGATCGCGCCGCGCTTCGGGATCAGGTTGAGCAGTCCCTCGACCTGCAGCCGCAGGAACGCCTCGCGCACCGGCGTCCGGCTGACCCCGAGGCGTTCGGCGATCTCGCCCTCGGAAAACAGGTGGCCGCCGGGCAGTTCGCCGGTGAGCACCAGTTCCTTGGTCAGCTCGTAGGCGCGGTCGGCGGCGGGCTTCGAGGCGTTCACGGCTGCGACGCTAACATGCATCCCAGCTTGTATCTAAGCTGTTGTGACCTGCGGCTCAACAGGTCTGTCGGTGGCCTGTGGGATGCTCCGGGAGTGCGATTGCTCCTCAATGCCCGACCGACCGTGCGGCAAGCCGTCGACGCGGTCCGCGCCGCTCTCTCCGGCGGCCTCGACCCGGACCAGGACCCGCCGCGGGCCGTCGTCCCGGTGCCCACCGGCCAGTTCCTGCTCATGCCCGCCTTCTGGGACCGCTACGCCGGGGTCAAGGTCGCGTCCGTCGCGCCGGACAACCCGGCGCGGGGCCTGCCGCGGATCCAAGGCCATTACCTGCTGATGGACGGCCCGACGCTCACCCCGATGGCGCTCCTGGACGGTGTCGCGCTCACCTCGGTGCGCACAGCGGCCGTCTCCGCGGTCGCGGCGGACCTCCTCGCCGTGCCGGACGCGGAACGGCTGGTGGTGTTCGGGACGGGTCCGCAGGCGGAAAGCCACATCGAGGCGTTCCGGGCGGTCCGGCCAGTGCGCGAGGTGGTGGTCGTCGGCCGGAATCCGGAACGGACGCGAACCTTTGCCGCGCAGTACCCGTTCGCCCGGGTGGGCACGGCGGACGATGTGGCCGAAGCCGACCTGATCGTGTGCTGCACGTCCTCGCGGACTCCGGTTTTCGATGGCGCGAAGGTGCCGGAACACGCCACGGTGGTGGCTGTGGGCTCGCACGAACCGGAGGCGCGGGAAGTCGACGATGTCCTGATTGGACGGTCCACTGTGGTCGTCGAAGGGATCGGTTCGGCTACCCGCGAGGCCGGGGATGTCGTGCTGGCAATGGAATCCGGTGTGCTCACGGCGGATGAGCTGGTGCCGCTCGCGGCGCTGGCTTCGGGGCGGAAGGTGGTGCCGGGTCCTCGGCTGTTCAAGAGCGTCGGGATGGCTTGGGAGGATCTGGTGGTCGCGGCGGCGACTTACGAAGCTGTCACGTGACATCCCGGCGGAGCGGGAACGCGACCGCCAGCCCGGCCGCGACCAGTGCGTACCCGAGGAGAACGAGCGCTCCGCCCGCGGTGGGCAGCAGATGCCCGCCCGCGTGGCCGGTTTGCTGTGCCAGCGCGTCGGTGAGGTAGCCGAATTCGGTGAGCGCGGCGGTCGCTCCGCCGGGCAGGTAGGGGTAGATCGTGTTCACGCCGGGAATCGCGAGAAGCGCGATTTCGGCCACGTACAGATACCCGATCACGACAGCCAGCGCCGCGACGTGATTCCGCAGCAGCGCCCCGATCCCGACGCCCAGCACGGTGTAAATCGTCATCGCGGCGGCTAGCCGGAGGAGTAGTTCGGCGACTGTCGCGGGCGCGAGACCGACTGTCACGCCGTGGACGGCGGCGCTTCCGTAGAGCGCGAGCCCGGCGGCGGCCGCGGTGACGGTGCCGTAGCAGAGGCCGCCGATGGCGAAGGCCGCGAGTTTCGCGGTGAGGATCCGCCAGCGGCGCGGCGCGAAGAGGAACGTGACGGTGATCGTGCGGTGCCGGTATTCCGACGTCATCGCGACGGCGCCGAAGACGGCGGGGAACAGCACCGTCACGGTCGCCATGCCGAGCACGTTCCGCACCCCGGCGGCGGTGTCGAGGCCGGGCATCGGCGGCTGGACGTGCTGCGGGCCGATCAAGCCGATCAGCCCGACCAGGCCGCCGCCGCACACCGCGGCGGTGAGGAGCGCCCACAGCCACAGCCGGGTGGAGCGCAAGCGGCGGAGTTCCGCGGCGATCATCGGGGCGCTCCGCTCGTGAGGGCGAGGAAAACCTGTTCCAGACCGGGCTTTTCCGGGGTCAGCTCGTGGATGCGCAGCGTCGCCGCGGCCGCCCGGTCCGCGATCTCGGCGGTGCGGAGACCGGTGACGCGCAAGAGGTCCGGCGCGATCCGGTCGGCGGTTCCGCCCAGCACGCGGGCGAGTTCTCCGGCGTCGGGCGAGCGGACAAGCGCGACGGGCTCGGCCGCCGCGGTCAGCTCCGCGAGGGGCCCGGCGGCGACGAGCCGGCCGTCGCGGATGACCACTGCCCGCCCGGCGATCTGCTCGAGTTCGCTGAGCGCGTGACTGGAGATCAGCACGGTGCGGCCGCTCGCGGCGAATCCGGTCAGCAGATCGCGCAGCCACGCCATGCCTCGCGGGTCCAATCCGTTGCCGGGCTCGTCGAGCACCAGCACTCGAGGGTCGCCGAGCAACGCGGTCGCGAGACTGAGCCGTCGCCGCATGCCGGTGGAATAGCCGCGGGCCGGCCGGTCGGCGAAAGCGGTCATCTCCAGCTGCTCCAAGACCTCGCCGACGCGCCGGCGAGGCAGCCGGGCCATCGCCGCGTAGACGCGCAGGTGGTCGCGCGCGGAGCAGGACGGGTGCGGTTCGGCCCCGTCGAAGACCGCGCCGACCGTGCTCGCCGGGCGCGGCAGTTCGGCATACCGGACGCCGTCGATCGTCGCGGTTCCGGCGCTCGGCCGGACCAGGCCGAGGAGCATCCGCATCGTCGTGGTCTTCCCGGAACCGTTCGGCCCGAGGAAACCGGTGATTTCCCCGGACGGCGCGGAAAACGTCAGATCCGCGACGGCGGTCGTCGCGCCGAACCGCTTGGTCAGGTTCTCGGCCTCGACGCTCATGCGCGGGCCTTGATCGCGTCGGCCAGCTCGGCCGCGTCGGGCAGGCTGAGGAGCAGTTCGCCGAACTTCCCGCTGTCGAGGACGATCCGCAGCGCCGGCTGGGACCGGCGCACCGACACCAGCTGCCGCGTCCCGGTGCCCAGCCCCCAGACGCCGACCTTGAACACCCCGCTCACCAGCATGCCGATCCGGCCGCCGCGCGTGCGGGCCAGCGGGTTCCCGACGAGTTCCGCCGTCCGGACTTCGGCCAGCGGGACCGTGATCTCGTCCCGCCGCACCGCGAGCCGCTCCCATCGGGCGAACCGCACCCGGAGCCCGTCGCCGACGATTTCGGCCGTCGCCATCGCCACCACCCCCATGAGTTATCTGTTCTATGAGATGTATAGCAGATATCCTGAGCGGGTGCTGCTGACTTTGGATCTCGACAGCGAGACGCCGATCTACCTGCAGATCCGCGACCGGGTGGTGGAGGCGATCGCCGAAGGCGACCTCGCCGAGGGCGACCCGCTGCCCTCCACCCGGCAGCTCGGCGCCGACCTCGGCATCAACTTCCACACGGTGAACAAGGCCTACGACCTGCTCCGGGCGCAGGGCCTGATCCGGGTGAACCGCAAGAGCGGCACGGTGATCCGCCGCGACGCCCGGTCCGGCCCCGCCGAACCAGGATTCGGCGACGAATGGCAGGACCGCCTCCGCACTTTGCTCGCCGAAGCGGTCGCGCTCGGGCTGGACGAGGACGAGGTGACCGCCCGCTGCGGCGCGGTGCTCGAGTCCTTTCGCGTCAAGACCGCGCCGTGACCTGGTCTGTGTACCTGGACCTCGCGGTGGTCGCGCTGGTGGCCGGCGCGTTCTGGGCGGCGCCCGCGCTGGCCTGGCCGACGCTTCCGTTCGGAGTCCGGATCCCGGCGGCACGCGCCGCGGAGCCCGAGATCGTCCGCGCGCACCATCGCTACGCGCGCGGGGTGCTGGTGGCAGGCACTCTCGCGTTCGTCGGGGTCGCGTTCGCCTCGGTCTGGCTGCGTTGGCTGTCGGCAGCCTCGTTCGCGACGCCGGTTCTCGCGATCGCCTGCAGCGGCCTCGGATACCGCGCGCACCGCACGGTCGCCGCCGCGAAACGCTCTGGCGACTGGTATTCCGGCACCCGTCAGGCAGTCACGACCGACACTTCGCTGCGCACCGCTCCAGTGCGTCCACAATGGAGCTTCCTGGTGCCGGCGTTGGCGCTGCTGGGAATCACGGCGGCGATCGGGGCGTGGCGGTACGGCAGTCTGCCCGCGACATTGCCGACGCCGAACGGGGTGATCGTGGATTCCGCCCGGCGCGGTGCGACCACGATCGGCCGTGCGTTCGCGACCGTCACCGCGCAGCTGCTGATCATCGTTCTCGTCGGCCTGCTGGGCGTCGCACTCCCGCGGGCCCGGCCGGAACTCGACGCCGCGCAGCCGACCGCTTCGGCCGCCCGGTACCGCGCCTATCTCGCCGGCGTGCTGCGACTGTTGTTCGGCACTGCCGGGTGTGCGGCCGCGAGCCTGCTCGTGGCGTCGCTCGAGGTGTGGGAAATCGCCCCGGCCACGACGGGCACGACTGTCGTCAGCTATCTCCCGCTCGCCGTGGCTGCGGTCGCGTGGGTGGTCTTCGCGTTCCGCGTCGGCGACGCTGGACATCGGCTGCCTGCCGAAGAAGAAGACTCCCGGCGCGTCCAGCGCGACGACGACCGGTACTGGCGCCTCGCGGGCATGGTCTACGTCAACCGCGGCGACCCGGCGGTTCTCGTGCACCGGCGGACGGGCGTCGCCTGGACGCTCAACCTCGGCCACCCGATCAGCTGGGCGATCCTCGCCGTCCTCGCCGCGGTCGCCGCGCTGGCCGGATTCGGCGTCATAGAACTGCCTTCCCGGGGCAGTTAGCCTGGTCACCTCGACGGCGAGGGGAGACTGGCATGTCCGAGGAGCTGACCACCGCGGCGGAACTGTTCGACGCGATCGGTGCCGGGTATGAGGAAGCGTTCGGCCACCGGCCGGTCGTGGACGCGGCAGTGCGGGAGCTGATCGAGGCGCTGCCGCCGTCGGCGCGTGTGCTCGACGTCGGCAGCGGGACCGGCCGTCCCGCCGCGGCGGCGCTGGTCGCCGCGGGACATCGGGTGACCGGGATCGACGTGTCGGCGGAGATGGTGCGGATCGCCCGCGAGCAGGTGCCCGGGGCCGAGTTCGTGCAGGCCGACGTGCGGGAATGGGACTCGGAACCGGGGACGTGGGACGCGGTCTGCGCGTTCTTTTCGTTCGTGCAGCTGCCGAGGGCCGAGACGGAGCGCGTCCTCGGCCGCATCGCCGGCTGGCTGGCTCCGGGCGGACGGTTCGCGCTGGTCACAGTGCCGGGTGACATCGAGGATCTGCCGATCGACTTCCTCGGCCACTCGATCCGGGTGACGAGCTTCCCAGTGGACGCGCTGGTCGACCGCGTGCGCGCGGCCGGGCTGGAGGTGACCGGTACCCGGGAGGAGACCTTCGAGCCGGGCGAATCGGGGGCGGCACCGGAGGAGCACGTGCTGATCTCGGCCCGCAAACCCGGCTGACCGAATGCCGGAAAGGCGCGGCGGACCACGGGGTCGTGAAACAATTTCGGATGGCGGGCGAGCCGCACGGAAAACGGGGCGGCATTTCCGCGCGGACCGGGTGAACACACCGGAAATCGCGCGGGAAATGCCGCCCCGTGCCGTTCGATGCGGCCGGTTTTCCGCTGAGGCCGGATTGATCGTGGCTGCTGCCTGGCTATTGCCGGTCCAGCGCCGCTCAGTCGCCTCGGCCGGATTGGCCTGATCGCGGCCTGGTCAGTGCCGCTTCAGCGCCGCTCAGCCGCCGCGGCCGACAACCGCCGGTGCGCTCGGCACGATAACCCAGGCCACCCCGGTTCTCGCTGCTGCTGCGCGCAGACGCACCCAGCGCGGGAACTCAGGCCGAACCAGCCGTCGCTACTGCTGCTCGCCCGGCTGGCCGCCCTGGTCGAAGCCGCCCTGCGGCTGCCCGCCGCCCTGGTCCTGGCCGCCTTCCTGGCCGCCGCCGAAGTTTTCCTTCAGTTTGTCCGCGCCCTGGCGGATCTGGTCGCCGTGCTTGCCGCCGGTTTTCTCGTCGGCGAATTCGGCCGCCTTGTCGACGCCCTGGCTCACCTTGTCCGGGTTTTTGCCCGCGAATTCCTGGACCTTGTCCTTGGCCTGGTCGAAAAAGCTCATCGAAATCCTCCTTGATCCATTCGTGATCCATGGATACCAGCCGGGTACCCGGACAGCGCGGCCGCGAGACGCCAGTCCCCGGTTCGGGTGAGGCGCGGTGCCGGTTCTGCCCGGGTCGGGCCACGGGTGGGTTACCCCACACGCTCGGGTCCGGGCCGGACCGGCCGGTAGGGTCGCCGCGGCAGGGCGCCGAGGCCGAGGAGGACGTGTGGCGGGACCGTTGAGCGGGCTGAAAGTCGTCGAACTGGCCGGGATCGGGCCGGGGCCGCACGCTTGCATGGTGCTCGCCGACCTGGGCGCGGACGTCGTCCGGGTGGAACGGCCCTCCGGATCGCTCGACCTCAGCGGCGGCAAGCCGGACCCGCTGCTGCGCGGCCGCCGCTCGGTCGCGGCCGACCTCAAGACCCCCGAGGGCCGCGAACTCGTGCTGCGGCTCGCGGCGAAAGCGAACGTGCTGATCGAGGGCCTGCGCCCGGGCGTCACCGAACGGCTCGGCGTCGGCCCGGACGACTGCTTCGCGTGCAATCCCCGGCTGGTCTACGGCCGGATGACCGGCTGGGGCCAGGACGGCCCGCTCGCCCAGCGCGCCGGGCACGACATCAACTACCTCGGCCTCACCGGGGTGCTGCACGCGATCGGCCGCGCGGGCGAACGTCCGGTGCCGCCGCTCAACCTGGTCGGCGACTTCGGCGGCGGGTCGATGTTCCTGATCGCGGGCGTGCTCGCGGCGTTGTGGGAATGCGGCCGGACCGGGCGCGGCCAGGTCGTGGACGCGGCGATGGTCGACGGCGTGAACGTGCTGTCCCAGATGATGTGGGCCTTGCGCGGCCTGGGTTCGTGGTCCGACGAACGCGGCACGAACCTCCTGGACGGCGGCGCGCCGTTCTACGACACCTACGTCTGCGCGGACGGCCGCTACGTCGCCGTCGGCTCTCTCGAACCGCAGTTCTACGCGGCCCTCCTGAACGGCCTCGGCCTGGCTGACGAAGACTTGCCGCCGCAACTGGACCGCGACGGCTGGCCTACGCTCCGCGCCACCTTCACCCGTGCGTTCCTCAGCCGCACCCGCGACGAATGGGCCGAGGTATTCGACGGCACCGACGCGTGCGTCACGCCGGTCCTCGCTCCCGACGAGGCCGCCAGCCACCCGCACATCGCCGCGCGGTCGGGCCTGATCACGCTGGACGGAATCGTCCAGCCCGCTCCGGCGCCGCGGTTTTCGCGCAGCACCACGGATGTGCCGTCGCCGCCGCCGGTTCCGGGCGCGGACACGGAAAAGGTGCTCGCCGACTGGGGCGCGTAGTTCGGCGAGACGGCCTGGTTGCCGAGGTCTTCGGTTCCGGCCTTCGTGCAATACCAGCGCGAGGTCCGTGGCGTAGCAACCGGGCGGCTAAAGCGGCCTGATGACCGTCCGGTCTTCAGCCAGCGAGACCAGGAACCACCCGCACCGCAGTCCGCGGCGGCTAGTCCCGCAGCCGCACCGGCAGGGTCACGTGCCCGTTGGTGATGAACGACGGCACCGGTTCCAGCTTCTCGCCGGGCACTGCCAGCGCCAGGTCCGGGAACCGCTCGAACAACGCGGGCAGCCCGAGTTCCGCTTCCATCCGGGCGAGCTGCGCACCGAGGCAGTAGTGCACGCCGTGGCCGAACGCGAGCGTCGTTTTGTCCTTCCGGGACAGGTCGAACTCGTGCGCATCCGGGCCGTGGTAATTCTCGTCGCGCCCGGCCGGGCCGAACGACGCGAGAATCGGGTCGCCCGCGTGGATGGTCGTGCCCTCGACCTCGATGTCCTCCCGCGCGAACCGCAGCGGCAGGTGCGAAAGCGGTGCCTGCCAGCGCAAAGTCTCGTCGACCACGTCCGACCAGGTGCGCGTTCCCTCGAGAAGCTGCCGCAGCTGGGCGGGATGGGTCAGCAGTGCGGTCACGGCCTGGTCGAGCAGGTTGACCGTCGTCTCGTGACCGGCGGTGATCACCAGGATCAGCGTGTCCACCAGTTCCGCTTCGCTGAGCCGGGAGCCGTCCTCGTCGCGGGCGGTGATGAGCGCGGTGGCGAGGTCGTCGCCCGGCTCGGCGCGCCGCTGTTCGACAAGGTCGGCCAGAATTCCGTACAGCAGCTCGACGTTCGCGGTCGCTTCTTCCGGGGTCGCCGACGTCGCGAAGATCCCGGCCACCGCGGTGCGCAGGCCCGGCCGGGCTTGTTCGGGGACGCCGACCAGACCGCAGATCACCTCGATCGGCAGCCGGTAGCAGTACTGCTCGCGCAGGTCGGTTTCCGTCGGCCCGGCTTCGAGATCGGCGAGCAGGCCGTCGACGATTTCGGCGACCACCGGGCGCAGCGCGGCGATCCGGCCGGGCGCGAAAGCCTTGGACACCAGCGACCGCAGCCGGCGATGTTCGGCGCCGTAGGCAGTGAACATGTTCTGCACCGAAACCCAGATGTGCAACGGCCAATCGGGGGTGATCTCGCCGTCCCGGTAGGCGGGCCAGTGCCGCCGGGCGTCTTTCGACACCCGCGGGTCGGCGAGCAGGGTGCGCAGCAGCGGCAGGCTGGTGACCGACCAGGCGAGCACGCCGCCCGGCAGTTCGACCACGGTCAGCGGTCCGCGGGCGCGAAGCCGGGCGCCCTCGCCGTGCACGTCCGGCGCCGCCGGGTCCAGCACGAAGGGGGTGACGGCGTGATCCATGGGCGCTCCTCGCGGCCCGAGGTCCACAATGGACGGACGATGGGGGAGGTGTCCGTTGCGGCCGCCGGGTCCGCTGACAAGCGTAGCGCGGCTAAGGATCGTGCTGTCCGGCTTGAGGGGTGGTCCGGACCAGGGCGGGGAAGGGGTTGACGTCAGCCGTCGGCGCGCTTGCGGTGTAGCGAGAACCGCTCGAAGACCGACAGCTCGCCGGTCGGCTTGTTCACGTTGTAGTAGGTGACGTGCATGGTCGTCGTGGATCCCGGGCGGTGCCCGGGATCCACGGTGAACGCGGCGAACCCGTAGGGGTGGTCGAGATCGCGCACCGCGCTCCACACCGCTTTTTCGCGCACGTAGGTCGGTTTCCGCTTTCCGGTCGCGGGATCCCGTTTGCCCGCGACGGCAGTCAGCACCTTTCCGGTGCCGTCGGTGAAGAAGCTGCCGTTGGTGGTGCCGGAGACGCCGCCTCCGCCGAGAATCATGTGGACGGTTCCGTGCGTGGCGTCGATGTCGTCCGTCGCGTCGGACACCGGGTTCGGCGTGAGAGTTTCGCTTTCCGGGACGACGCCGTGGACAGCGAGGGAACGTTCGTAATCGTGCTCGTGCCCGCAGAGCACCAGATCGACGCCGTAGCGGTCGAACAGCGGGCCGTACTTTTCGCGGAGGCCCAGGTCGGCGCCATTCGCGTCGGACGTGCTGATCATGACCTGGTGCATCGCGACGACGATCCAGTCCACGTCGTGCGACGCCCGCGCCGCGGCGAGTTCTTTCTCCAGCCAGGCGAGCTGCCGTCCGCCGGAGTAGCCGTTGACGTAGACGTCGCCGCCGTCCTGCAGGCAGTTGTCGTCGTTCTGCAGCACGATCACCCGCACCGCGCCGACGGTGAAGCCGTACCAGAGACCGGCGAGTTCCGGGTCGGTTTCGGTCGAGGGCAGCTGGAAATACGCCTGGTAGGCATCCATTCCGAGCGCGCCGTTGCTCTTCTCGATCTCGTGGTTGCCCGCGGCGGGCATCCACGGCCGGTAGCGCGCCGAGCGGGTGTTGTTGGTGAAGAAGTTGTTCCAGGTGCGCACGCGGTCGACGTCGAGGTTGGCGTAGCAGAGGTCGCCGTTGAGCAGGTGAAACAGCGGCGCGACGGTCTCGATGCCGGTGACGATGTCCTTCGTGGCCGGGGTGGAGAAGAAGTCGAGCGCGGGCGCGCCCTTGAGATCCCAGGTGACCTGCGGTGCCGATTGGTCGCCGAAGCTGGTGAAGGTGAACGCGGAGCGGCCGCTGGGCGCGGTGCGGAACGTGCCCGCGTCGGGCGTCGCGCCCTCGTGCTGGGCGACGTAGAGGTACTCGGTGTTCGGGCACAGATGGCTGATCTCGGCGTGATGCACCCAGACCGTGCGATGGGAAGCGCCGTCGACGTAGGTGCGGGTGACCGCGGGCGCGTACGAGCCGAAGCCGCTGTCGAGCGTCCCGTAGATGACGCGGGGACGGCGGACGGGGCCGTCGGTGAGCCACGAGACCACCATCTGCCGCGCGGGATCGCGGCCGAACGTGAGATGCAAACCCTGTACCGGTGTCGCGCCACCGCCCGGGGTTGGCATGAGCGGGGCAGCGGTTGCCATACCAGTGCCGAGCAGTGGTACGGCAGCGGTCGCGCCCATGATGCCTAAGGCTCCTCGACGGCTTACAGCGTCGGACATGCGGCGGGCCTCCTCCGGCTCCCGGACGGAAGCGAAGCTATGCTGGCCGCGCGGCCCGCCGATGAACGCGAGCTGTACGGGACGTGAAGTGTCTTTCGCGCGGGCTCCGGTTCGTTCCCTTTGCCGGGAAACGGTTTCCGGACTGTCCGAAGTGGAGTGTCCGGGCTTCGCCGGATCGATTCAGAGGCGTTCTGCTAGCCTGCGTCCTGACGTGCGGCTCGCCGTGGTGCCGCCTAGCTGGTCGGAGCGCTTCACGGAGCGTGCGCTGAGTGCTTCGGCTCGAACCTCCGAGGAGCGTTATGACAGGCATCGTCCGGGTCCGGGGCCGTGAGGTGCTCGACAGCCGGGGCAACCCGACGGTCGAGGTCGACGTGGTGCTGGCGGACGGGTCGGCGGGCAGGGCGGCGGTGCCGTCCGGGGCCTCCACCGGCACGCGCGAGGCCGTTGAGCTGCGGGACGGCGACGCGAAGCGGTTCCACGGCAAGGGCGTGCGCAAGGCGGTCGACGCGGTGAACGGCGAGATCGCCGACGCCGTGGTCGGCATGGAGGCCGAGGCGCAGGCCGACGTCGACCGCGCCCTGATCGCCCTCGACGGCACCGAGAACAAGGCCCGCCTCGGCGCGAACGCGACGCTCGGGGTCTCGCTGGCGGTGGCGAAGGCCGCCGCCGCGGCGAACACGCTGCCGCTGTACCGCTACGTCGGCGGGGTGTACGCGCACCTGCTGCCGATGCCGATGATGAACATCATCAACGGCGGCGCGCACGCGGACAACCCGATCGACTTCCAGGAGTTCATGATCGGCCCGGTCGGCGCGTCGACGTTCGCCGAGGCCGTGCGGATGGGCTCGGAGGTGTTCCACACGCTGCGGAAATCGCTGCACGACGCGGGACACAACACGAATGTCGGAGACGAGGGCGGGTTCGCGCCGCAGCTGGGGTCGGCCGACGAGGCGCTCGAGTTCGTGGTCCGCGCGATCGAGAAGACCGGCTACGAGCCGGGCAAGGACATCGCGCTGCTGCTGGACCCGGCGGCGTCGGAGTTCTACCGCGACGGCGTCTACGACTACACCGGCGAGGGCCGCAAGCGCAGCGTCGAGGAGCACGTCGCGTACCTGACCGAGCTGACCGAGCGTTTCCCGATCGTGTCGATCGAGGACGGTCTCGCGCAGGACGACTACACCGGCTGGAAGCAGCTGACCGACGGCATCGGCGACCGCGTGCAGCTCGTCGGCGACGACCTGTTCTGCACGAACGTCGAGATCCTGCGCGACGGCATCAAGCGCGGCATCGCCAACTCGATCCTCATCAAGGTCAACCAGATCGGCACCCTGACCGAGACGCTGTCCGCGGTCGACACCGCGCACAAGGCGGGCTACTCGGCGGTCATGTCGCACCGTTCGGGCGAGACCGAGGACACCACCATCGCCGACCTCGCGGTGGCGACCGGATGCGGCCAGATCAAGACCGGTTCGCTGTCGCGGTCCGACCGCACCGCGAAGTACAACCAGCTGATCCGCATCGAGGAGGAGCTGGGCACCGAGGCTCGCTACGCGGGCTGGGACACCCTGCGCTGAGCTAGTTTCGAAAGGCGGCCCGGGCTCTTTCCGCCCGGGCCGCCTTTCTTTATTTCTTCACCCGCAGGACCATCGCCACGGCAGTGAAAGCCGCACTCACCCAGAACGCCGCCCGCGCATGCGTCGCGTCGAGCACGAAGGCCCCCGCCACTGCGGGCCCGACCACCGCGCCGAGATTGAACGCCGTCGTCGCGATCGCCCCCGCTACCCGCGGCGCGTCACCGCTGGCGGACGTGACGATCGCAGCGATCAACGCGGACCCGACGCCGAACGCCATCGCCCCGGTGACCAACGCGGCTGCCAGGAGCCCCGGAAGACTCTGCGCCGCGAAGAACGCCGCCACCCACACGGCGGTAAGCACTGCCGTGCCCGCCTTGAGGATCTTCGGCCCGACCTTGCCCGCGACCGTGACGCCGGCGAACGACCCCACTCCGAAAGCCGCGAGCACGACCGGAACCCACCCGGTCAGCGCGCTCATGGTGCCGAGGTAAGTGAAGGCCGCGAACGTCCCGCCGTTGACGAGAACCCCCTTGACCACGGTGATCGCGACGCGGGGCCGGGCCAGCACCCGCCACTCGCGATACACCGGGCTGGTCGCAGGCGGATCGTCGAACTTCGTCGTGGCCAACGCCGCGGCGGCCACCGCGGTGATCGCCGCGATGGCCCAGAACGCGGCCTGCCACCCGGCGTACTGCCCGAGCACCGTCCCGGCCGGAACGCCGACGATGCACGCGAGCGTGACACCGGAAAGCAGCACGGAAGTCGCGCGCCCGACAGCGTCCGCTGGGACGAGCGCGGGCAGAGACGCGAGCGCTACGGCTAGGAACCCGGCGTTGGCGAACGCCGCGAGGGCGCGGGTCGCGAGCAGGAGCGGGAAGTCGGTGGTGAGGGCGCCGATGACGTGTACTGCGCAGAAAAGCCCGAGGAAGGCGAGCAGCGCCAGCTTGCGCGGCAACTTGCTGCCGAGCATGGCGAGCACCGGTGCGCCGACGACCATTCCGGCCGCGAAAAGGGAGGTGAGCAACCCGGCGGTGCCGAGGGAAACGCCGGTGCCCGCGGCGATCTGGGGGAGCAGCCCGGAAAGGACGAACTCGGACGTGCCCTGCGCGAAGACCGCGCCGGCGAGGATGAAAAGGACAGGAGACAAGGCGGATCGACTCCGGAGGTTTTACGGCGTCCGGTGGGACGCCGGAGGGATGAGGACGGTTCGGGGTGCGGTGGCTGCGGTGGGCTGCGCTGGCTCGTGCCGGGCTTGGCTGCCGTGGGTCGGTGCCGGTGCCGGTGGCTGCCGTAGCTGTGCCTGTCGCGGGTGGCCTGTGCCGGGGTGGCTGCGCTGGCTCGGGCAGGGTGCCGGGCTTGGCTGCTGTGAGCTGATGCCCGTGGCCGTGCCTGCCGCGGAGCCTGTGCCCCGGTGCCAGCCGTCGGTGGCTGGCACCGGGGCGTGCCAGCTCTGAGGCCGGTGCCTGTGGCCGTGCCTGCGTGGAGCTTGTGCCCCGTGGCGTGCCTGCCGTCGGTGGCTGGGTGCCGTGGCGTGCCAGCTCTGAAACCTGTGCCCATGGCCATGTCTGCCGTGGAGCCTGTGCCCCGTGGCGTGCCAGCCGTGAGGCCAGTGCCCATGGCATGGCTGCGATAGCAGCTGCCGCCATGGCCGTCGCCGCATGTAGCTTGCGGGCTCGGGCCGTTGGCACCGGTGTGCAGGCTGTGCCGTGGCTTTCCCGCCCTGGGTCCGTCGCCGTGGCATGGCTTCCGCAGGTGTGGCGTGTTTGCCGCGGATGGCCTGTGTCTATGGCTTTTTGCGGCCAAAGACGTGGCCATGCGCGGCCTGCGGGCCGGTGCGCTGGCTCGGGTGGGCGGGCTGTGCCGTGGCGTGCCTGTCGTGGCCGGTGCCGGGGCAGCTGTGACCGTGCGCGGCTTGCGAACCTGGGCCGTTGGCCCAGGCCGTGCCGTGCGTTGCCAGCTGCGAGATGCCCGTGCCATGACATGGCTGCGGTAGCAGCTTCCGCCATGGGCGTGTCCGGGCTAAGCAGGTCTCACGCCGGTGACAGGGCCGTGACCGCAGGAAGCCTGAACCAGAGCACGGCCGCTGGCATCGCCCTCGTGAGTGTTGATTCCGGTTCTAACCGGCCGGAACGCTCACGAGCCTTGCCCGCGATACGGCCTGACAGCTTCGACGCTTAAGGCCAAGCACCCGCCGGATTGCCCGGCCGGGATTTGCCGCTGCACTCGCCACTCCGCCGCCCAGCTCTCGGCTGGGCGGCTACCGTCTGTTGGCCTCCGGCGAAGTCATACCCCGGATCTTACCGTGCCTTGCCCGGCGCTCGCGGTCGGCGGTCGCGGCATCCAGCGATCCGTTCCCGTTTCTCCGGAGTCATTTCCGGCTCGACGCACTCCGGCCGCGACTGCGTTGTACGGTCAGAAGCCGGGCGCAGTCGAGCCCTGCTCACGTGACGTCGTGGTGGCCTTCGCGGCTGGAGCCGGTTCCTTGCAGTGCGAGGGGCCGAACTCGGCAAGCGTGCGGCTCGAAGGGCTGTGGCTGGCTCAGTGAGTTCCGCTCCGCGCGGCGGACTTCAGCCGGGGCTCGGCGTGCTTGGGCTCGGCGTGCTCGTGGTCGGCGGAGCTCTGGCTGGCTCGGGTTCGTCTCGGCCGTGCCCCTCAGCCGGGCCTGGCGCTCGTGAGGGTCTGTGACTCGTCTGGTGAAGTCCGCTCCGCGCAGCGCGGCTGTCTGCCCAAGCCGGACATGGCACCCATTAAACTCCTGCGGACACCCGGACCTCGTCCACCCGCCCAGCCAAGAGTGAGCCCGTCGCCTCAACCGAGTCCGGCGTGGGCGGCGATCTCGTCGGCGAAGGACGTCACCCTGGTGTACATCCCGGGTTTGCCGGGCTTTCCGCATCCGTCGCCGTAGGACACGATGCCGACGACGGTGTCGCCGACCATCAACGGGCCGCCGGAATCGCCTTTGCAGGCGTCGATGCCGCCGTTCGGGTGGCCGGCGCACAGCATGCTCGCCGAGGAGTATTCCGGGTACGCGGTGTAGCAGGTCGAGTCGTCGGCTATCGGGACGGTGGCTTGGCGCAGGTAGTCCGACCGGTCGCCGCCGTCGGCGACGCGGCCCCAGCCCAGGACGGTGGCGGCGGTGCCGGCGGGGTAGCGGCTCGGGTCGCGGGCCAGGTCGGCGGAGGGGTAGGGGAGGGAGCCGCGGACGGTGAGGACTGCGATGTCCCAACCTTGTTGCGGGGTGTGGAAATTCGGGTGTTGCCAGGCAGCGGACACCGCCCGGACGACGCCGTCTCGGCTGCGTTTGTCCTCGCGGCCGGCTACTACGCTGAGTTCGCCGGTCGGGACGGTGGCGGCGCAGTGGGCGGCGGTCGCGACCGCGGTGCGGCTGACGATGACGCCGCCGCAGAACTGGGTTCCGTGACTGTCCACTAAGTACACTGCGTACGGATGTTGTTGCAGGGAAGCTTTTTCACCGCCGATGATGGCCGGAGAGGCGTTGGCGGGTGCGCTCAGGCCGACAGCGAGCAGGACGACGGCGGCGATGAGTGCGAAACGGCGTGGCATGGCGGACCCCCTCGGCTGCGGCAGCGCACGTTGACCACTTTAACCGGCGGTTGAGCGGGAAACCGTCGCTGAACCGGGTGGAAACCGCGAGAGGCCGGGCCGCTGAGGGGGAGATCTTCTGAAACACGGCCCGGGCAAAGGGATCCCGAGCAGGGTCAGGGAGAAGGATCGCAGTGAACGGAGGCGGCGGAGGGGAGAGGCAAACCCAACCCCGAAAAGGAGAAGCCGGTGCGGGACAAGCCCCGCACCGGCACCCCGGCCCGCCTCAGCAGAGCGGTGCCACCGGACTGTCCGAACCGGTCTTCACGTACGTATCCGAAATGTAGTGCCCAGGCCCGATCCGGTCCCAGATTTTGCTGGTCCCGAACTTCCCGGTCACGGTGTCTCCGTTGACGTAGCACTCGATGTTGACTCTGGCGTAGTTCGCCGCCAGGCCCTTCACCGACGACGTCGTGTGCGCGCCCGACCGGACGTTCACCGGGTCGCCCGCCGTTTGCACCAGGCCGGTCGCCGCGGCGGAGCCCGTCCACAGGTAGGTGACCTTCACGTTTCCGTTGTCGCCGAGGCCGACGCCGGAGCTGAAAGTGCCGTCGGCCAGGTCGATGCCCGCGGGGTTGCCCACTTTGTACCCGAGGTCGTCCCGGCCGCCGTTGTAGCCGTTGTGGTAGGCGGCGTAGGCCTCGGGCTGGCCCTGGGGCAGGTCTTTGTATTCCGCGCGCACCGAGGGCGGATTCCAGTAGTCGTCCTTGGTGTTCCACGGGCCGACGTCCCAGACCGGCGCGTACTCGCAGCGGCTGTTGTCCGTCTTGCACACGCGCACGGTGTAGTTGCCGGTTCCCTTGGGCGACAAGGATTTTCCGGACGGCAGCGCGACGAAATGGTCGTTGCTCGTGATGACGTGGCCGTTCGCGGTGGTGTGGCCGGTGAGGCCTTCGCGGGTGGCGTAGATCGTGTAGGTGAGCGGGGTGGCGGCGGCGATGGCGTTCGCCTGCGGGGACAGGGAACCGGTCAGTTCGACGTCGTGCACGGCGGGGCGGGCGGTTGTCGTGCTGGACAGCGTGATTCTGGTCTGCACGACGCTCACCGCGCGGGGGAGAGCGGTGCCCGCGGGGGTCCATTCCGTCCAGTCGTCGGCGCCGGAGCGGCCGCGGACGTCGACTTCGACCGAGGTGCCCTGTGGTGCGTCGGCGGAGATCTCGGCGGCTACCCGGTTCACCGGCGCGGGCAGGCGCCGTTCGGCGGAGAGCAGGTAGCCTTCGCTGCCCGCGGCCTGATCAGCGGGTCTCCACGCGGGGTCCCGCAGCGTGAGCGTACCGCTGGACGCGGCGACATTGACGTCGTCACTGTCCACTGAGGACAGATCGGCGCGCCAGGCGCCGGAAGCCTCGGCGGCGCTCACCGGCGTCGCGACTGCGGTGACCGCCCCCGCGGCGAGCAGTGCGGCGACCGTGCGCCGGACCGTCACATTCCCGACCACGACGGATCTCCCTTCACTCGTCCGAATCGAACGGCCGGAGTCTCCGAGGGATCCGTACACGATCCATACAACGATCTCGCCCGGTCGTGTACCGGATGCGGGAGGTTGACAGCGGGGAGTAGCGACTATAGCTTTGCTGACAAAGTTAATTTAAGAGCAAAGGAAGTGTGGGATGACCATCCTGGTCACGGGGGCGCGCGGGAATGTCGGGAGCGAGGTCGTCCGTGTGCTCCGCGAGGGCGGGCACGAGGTGCGGGGGTCGGCGCGCGACGCGGCGGCGCTGGATTTGCCGGACGCGGTGTCGTTGGATCTCGCGGCCGAGGGAGGGTTCGAGGACGCGCTCCGCGATGTGGACGGGATCTTCCTGTATCCGACGCGGCCGAACGGTGCGGCGGATTTCCTCGCAGCGGCGCGAAAGGAGGGCGTGTCCTACGTCGTGCTGTTGTCGTCGCCGGACGTCTACGAGGGAGCTGCGGACAACCCGATCCGGCGGGGGCATCTGCCCGCGGAGACGGCGGTGGCGGAGTCCGGATTGCCGTTCACGGTGCTGTATCCGGGCTGGCTGGCGGGCAACACCCGGCGCGACTGGGGCGCGGCGATCCGGGCCGGGGAACCGGTGCGGCTCTTCTCGCCGGAGTCGCAGTTCACGCCGACGGCCGAGGCGGACGTGGCCGCGGTTGCCGCGAAACTGCTCACGGAGCGTAGCTACCCGGGGCAGCGGCTGGCGCTGACCGGACCGGAGTCGATGACCCAGCGTGCGGTGGTGGAGACCCTTGCGGAGGAACTGGGTCGCTCGATCGAAGTGGTGACCGAAACGCGGAGCGAGGCGCTGGCCCGGCGTCCGGAATGGATGCCCGCGGCGGTTCTGGAGCATCTGATGGACGTGGAAGAGGCTGCGGTGGGCCGGGCGGCGCCGGTGAACAACACGGTGGAACGGTTCGTAGGACGAGCGACGCCGTTCCGCGAGTGGGCGCGGGCGCACAAAGCCGACTTCGCTCCGAGGTGACAGACAGTCCGATGTGGACAGAAACTACGCGCGCTTCCAGGAAACGCAGGCAGGTCGCGTCTGGGATTCGCACAGCTCCCGCACCGCGCCCAGCACTTCGTCGGCGGAAACCTCGCTTCCGGAGGGCTGCGGGAAGTGCGCGCCCTGCAGACTGAAGTAGTCGACCGGCTCCTCGCCCCTGCCGTCCGCGGGCAGGTAGGCCTCGCCGTTTTCGTGCCACACCAGGCTTCCCCTGCCGCCGCGCAAACCGGCGACCAGATACGGAGTCCGCGGTTTCCGGCCCGCGTACAGCCACCAGACGACCCCGGCGTCCGGCGCGGGCGGTTCGGCGGCGCGCAGGGCGGAGAGCACGTCGTCGGCAGTCGTCTCGGTGACGTCGTATCCGGTCCGGCGACGGGCGTCTTCGATGCTCGCCATGGTGTGCTCCGCTCGTGAAGTGTCCTGATACTACTCGGTGCCGATCGGCGAGCGACTTGTGGAATGGATGGCGCGGAGCCGGGCCGCGCGCAGCGTCAGATACCGCTGCTCGGCGGTGTTTCCGGTGCGGGCGGCGGCCGCGGTGTAGTGGCGGATCGCTTCCTCTCGTTCGCCGGCCAGTTCCAGCAGGTGCGCGCGGGCCGCGGCGAGGCGGTGGTGGCCGGGCAACCGGTCGTCGAGCCCGGCCAGCATCGCGAGCCCGGCGTCCGGCCCGTGCACCATCGCAGTCGCGATCGCTCGGTTGAGCGTTACGACGGGGTTGCCGGTCAGGGCCTCGAGCCGCGTGTACAGCGTGAGCACGCGCGGCCAATCGGTGTCCTCGGCCCGCAGCGCGAGGTCGTGCGTCGCGGCGATCGCGGCCTGCAGGCGGTATTCGCCGATGCCGTCGTGAGTCAGCGCCGCGGTGATCAGCGCGACGCCTTCCCGGATCAGCGAACGGTCCCACAGCGCCCGGTTCTGGTCGGCCAGCGGGATGAGGTCGCCGTCCGGTCCGGTGCGGGCCGGACGGCGGGCGTCGGTGAGCAGCATCAGCGCGAGCAATCCGGCCGCTTCGCCGTCGTCCGGCAGCGCGGCGTGCAGGAGCCGCGCTAGCCGGATCGCCTCGGCGGACAGTTCGGTGCGGTGCAGCCGGCCGCCGCCGCTGCTCGTGTATCCCTCGTTGAACACCAGGTACAGCACGTGCAGCACGGACCGGAGCCGCGCCTGCCGCTCGTCCGCCGCGGGCATCCGGAACGGCAGGCCGGACTTCTTGATTTTCGCCTTGGCCCGGCTGATCCGTTGCGCCATCGTGGTTTCCGGCACGAGGAACGCGCTGGCGATCTCCGCGGTCGTCAGGCCGCCGACCGCCCGCAAGGTCAGCGCGATCGCCGACGCCGAGGTCAGCGACGGATGCGCGCACAGGAACAACAGCGTCAGCGTGTCGTCCCGGTCCGGCACCTCGGCGGCCCGCGGCTCGGCCGCGGCGGTGTCCTCGCGCCGCCGCCGGGCCTGCTCGCTGCGGAAGCTGTCGATGATCCGGCGGCTGGCGGTCTGCAACAGCCAGCCGCGCGGATTCTCCGGGATCCCTTCGGCTGGCCAGTGCTGCGCGGCGGCGAGCAGGGCCTCCTGTGTCGCGTCCTCGGCCGCGCCGAAATCGCCGGACCGGCGCGCGAGGACGGCGAGGACCTGGGGCGCGAGCGTGCGCACCAGGTCCTCGACCTCGGCCCGCGACATCAGACGGCCGGAGCGCTCATCACCTGGCGCACCTCGATCGGCACCCGCAGCGGCGCGCCTTCCGGGCCCGGCGCGGCCGAGATCCGGGTCGCGATCTCCAGCGCCCGCGCCTCCGATTCGACGTCCACCACCCGGTAGCCGGCCAGCAGTTCCTTGCCCTCCGGGAACGGCCCGTCGGTGACGACCGCCCCGCCGGAGCCGTCCGCGACCACGGTCTTCGCCGCCTCCGGCCCGGCCAGCCCCTCCGCTTCGACGAGTTCCCCGGCTTCGGTCAGCTCGGCGTTGAGCACGTGCTGGAACTTGATGTGCGCGCGGATGTCCTCCGGGGCCCATTCCGGCAGGGGAACGTCGCAGCCTTCGCCCTGGGCGTAGGTCTGCAGCAGCATGTACTTCGGCATAACGTTTCCTCCAGTGTCCGGCTCGCCGCTTCCGGGCGGGCTCACCAAGGGAACGGAACCCGCGCGTCGTTCTCGACACGTGCCGCGGACATCTTGCCGGGTGAATCCGCGGGACGGGAGCGGCAGGGGTGGCGTGAGTCTCAGTGCCCAGGACGCCCGAACGGTCTAGCAGGTAGGTTGCGGGAAGCAACTCACCTGGAGGGACCGTGAGCACGACGACCTTCGCCGCGGTGTCGGCGGTCAAGCAGCGTTCGGACACCGAGTTCAGCGTCGATCTCAGCCCGGCGTGGACCATCGGCGGCCGCCCGAACGGCGGCTACCTGCTGGCCACGATCGCCCGCGCGGCGACCGTCGTGTCCGGGCATCCCGACGTCCTCGCCGCCAGCGCGCACTACCTGCGCTCGCCCGAACCGGGCCCGGCGGAGATCGAGGTCGAGGTGCTGCGCACCGGCCGGACCGCGACCCAGCTGCGCGGACGGCTGCTCAAGGACGGCGTCCCGCAGGTCGAAGCCCTGCTGACGCTGGGTGTCCTCGGCGAGGCCGAACCGTTCTGGCAGGACGGTGTGCCGAAGCCGGAATTCGGTCCGTTCCCGGACGAGCCGTGGGGCCCGGCCGAGCTGACGTCCGGTTTCCCGATCGCGATCCGCGACGAGATCGACGTGTACTTCGACCGCCCGCTCGTCGACGGTCCCAGCGGCCGCGGCGAACTGCGCGCCCTGCTGGCGCTGCCCGGCGACGAGCCGTTCGACCCGGTCAGCCTGCTGTTCGCGGTCGACGCCCTGCCTCCGGCGACCCTCGACGTCGCGCCGTCCGGCTGGGTTCCGACGCTCGAATTGACCGCATACGTGCGAGCGCACCCGGCTCCCGGCCCGGTGCGGGTGCTGCACCGCGCCCACCTGATCGGCGACGGGCGGGTCGACGAGTCCTGCCACGTGTGGGACAGCGCCGGAACGCTGGTCGCGCAGGGCACTCAGCTGGCCGGGATCCGGCTCGGCTGAGTCGCTGAAGTCACTGCCCCGGGTACGGCGGCTGCTGCGGGTAGCCGGAGTACGGAGCCATGGGGGAGGGCGGCAGCGGGCTCGGGGACATCGGCCCCGCCGCCGGCGAACTCATCGACATCAGCAGGCTTTCGACGGTCTTGCGGCGCGCGCCCGCGACGACCGCGACGGCCATGATCTCGAGTGCGAGGCCGAGCGCGAACCAGAACAGGTGGTAGCTCGTGAGCGACTCGAGGTCGCTTGCGCGGCACGTGCTGTAGGTCGGCTCGCTGCGCGCCACCTCGCACGTCCAGTGCGGTTTGGCGATCAGCACCATGATCAGCCCGACACCGATGCTGGCCAGCCCGGCGAGCATGAAGAAGACCTGCAGGATCCGCGCGAAGATCGACATGCGCGGAGCGTAGCGATCCGGTGCCCGCCGCGTCAGCGGGTTCCGGCAAGTGCCCCCGTGGTGACCAGCCGGTACCCGGTGCGCCCGGAGAATTCCGCGGTCAGCGCGAACCGGTCGCCGCGCACCAGCGTGTGCCGCCATTCGATCCGTTTGCCCGCGCTGGTGCCGAGACGCCCGATGGAGAACGCGCCGACGGTTTCGCCGCAGCCCAGCAGGGTGCGTTCGGCGCGCGTCGGCACGACCGCGCGGATCTGCTCCTCGCCGTGGTCGAGCCGGACGCCGGTGCGGCGGTGGAGTTCGCCGTACAGGCTGGTGTGCTGGAAGTCCGCGTTCAGCAGCGGCCGGGCGAGGTCGGCGGGCAGCCACACCCGGTCGACGGCCAGCGGGTCGTTCCCGGCCAGCCGCAAGCGTTCCAGGTACAGCAGGGGAGTGGAGCCCTCCAGCGACAGCCGTTCGGCGACCACCGCGTCCGCGCGGATGTCGAGCCTGCGCACGACGCTGTGCTGGTCGAGCCCGGATTCCTCGACCGCGGCGAAAAGGCTGTAGAGCGCGCCGAGCGGCTGCTGGATCTCGGCGGCCGCGGCCACGCGGGGCTGGCGTCCGCGTTCGGCGATGAGCGTGCCGTCCGCGCGCAGTTCCCGCAGCGCCTGGCGGACCGTCTGCCTGCTGACGCTGTACTCCTCGGCGAGCGCGAGCTCCCCGGGGAACGCGCTGTCGAACTCCCCGGCGCGGATGCGCACCAGCAGCCGCTGCTGCAACTGCTGCCACAGGGGCTGTCCGCCGGTGCGGACCAGCTCTGCCTCGCCCATGCCGGAACAGTACCGCTTGCCAAATGTACGGACAGCTCTTAGATTAAATGTACGTACATTAGCGAGGAGGCCAGAGTGCGCACAGGAGTGAACCGGTGACCGGCGCGGCGCTGGGAGCGACGCGCGCGACGGTGCAGTGGCGGGCCAAGCTCGCCCGCCCGGTGCCGGGGCTCGCGGTCGCGCTGCTGGTCGCGGCGGTGGCGACGGCGGGCGGGAAGCTCGTTCCGGTGGTCGGCGGGCCGGTGCTCGCGATCCTGCTCGGCGCGGTCGCCGGCGCGGTCGTGCCGGGACTGCGCGGCTGGCGGTTCAGCCCGGGATACGCCATCGCGTCGCGGCCGGTGCTCCAGCTGTCGATCGTCGTGCTGGGCACGGGGCTGTCGATCCAGCAGGTGGTGCACGTCGGCGGGCAGTCGCTGCCGGTGATGCTCGGCACGCTCGCGATCGCGCTCGGCGGCGCGTGGGTGCTCGGCCGGCTGCTCGGCGTCCGCGGGGACACGCAGACGCTGATCGGCGTCGGCACCGGCATTTGCGGTGCGTCCGCGATCGCGGCGACCAGTGCGGTGCTGAAACCGAAGGAAGCCGATATCGCTTACGCCCTCGGCACGATCTTCACCTTCAACGTCGCCGCGGTCCTGCTGTTCCCGCCGCTCGGCCACGCGCTCGGGATGTCGCCGCACGCGTTCGGCCTGTGGGCCGGAACCGCGGTGAACGACACGTCGTCCGTCGTCGCGGCTTCCTACGCCTATGGCGGCGACGCCGGCGCGTACGGCCTCGTCGTGAAGCTCACCCGCACGCTCACGCTGATCCCGATCGTGCTGTTCCTCGCCGTGCTCGTCGCCCGCAAGCAGTCCGGCGGCCGGGTTTCCTTGCGCGCCATGCCTTGGCACCGGCTGGTGCCGCCGTTCCTGATCGGCTTCCTGGCCGCCGCCACGGTGGAAAGCGCGGGCTGGATCCCGGAATCGTGGCACGCGCCGCTGTCGACGCTTGGCACCTTCCTGATCACCATGGCGCTCGCCGGGATCGGGCTCGCGCTCAAGCCGTCCGACCTGCGCAAGGCGGGACACAAGCCGCTGCTGATGGGGGCGATCCTGTGGATCGCGGTCGCCGCGTCCAGCCTCGGGCTGCAGGCGCTGACCGGCGGGATGTGACGCGCTAGCGCACGCGCGGATTGCGCTTCCGCCGCCTTCGCGCGGCAAACGCAGCCAGGAGCCGGGGAACTCCCCGGCTCCGGCGCACGAACACCAGGGGTTCGCCGTGCGGGTCCGGTTCGGTCCCCGCGGCGATTCCCGTTCGCCGGCCGCGCCGGAACTCGTCGAGCCGGGCGGCGAACTCGTCCGGATCGCCGCCGACGTCCGGGTGGTGGGTGCGCACGAACTCGCGGTAGGCCGCCTTGTCGGCTTCGGACCACGCCCTCCGCTCGTCCACCGCCGTCCTTCCCGGTTGAGGGTTTCGCCCAGTACTCCTGCCGGAGGTCAGCAGGAAGTGCCAACCGGCAGTTCAACGATACAGTTCAAGCACATGACCGAGCGGATCGAACTCGACCTCGCCGAGCTCCGCGCCGTTGCCGCCTACGCGGTGGCCTGTGCGGAGCCCGCCTTGCCGATCTTCGAACAGGCCCGTCCGGACGACCGCCGTCCGCACGAGGCGATCGAGGCGGCCCGGGCGTTCGCCGAAGGAGCCAAGCGCAGCAAGGCAATCCGCGACAGCGCGTGGGCGGCACAGCGCGCGTACCAGGAAGCCCGCGACGCCGGTCAGGACGCGGCGAGCGAGGCCGCGCGGGCCGCCGTCGCCGCTGCCGGGGCGGCGTTCCTGCATCCGCTCGCGAAGGCGACGCAGGTGTGGCACATCCTCGGACCCGCCGGGCACGCGGCGTACGCGTTCGAGCTGGCCGGGATGAAGGCGCAGCACCCGGCGGCCGATCCGGCAGTCGTCCGGGTGCTGTCGCGGTATCCGAACGCGCCGGGCGGGCGCGGCCGGGCGGGGGAGCTGGTGCGCGAGCTGGATGCCTTGCTGCGCAAGCGTTAGCGGGCTAGCGAACCCGCTCGACCCGCCGCTCGTCCCAGACCGGCTCCGGGGTTTCGCGGACCACGCCGTCCGAACCGAAGACCAGGTAGCGGTCGAACGAGCGCGCGAACCAGCGGTCGTGGGTGACCGCGAGCACTGTGCCCTCGTACGACTCCAGCCCGTCCTGCAGCGCCTCGGCCGATTCCAGGTCCAGGTTGTCCGTCGGCTCGTCCAGCAGCAGCGCGGTGGTTCCGGCCAGTTCCAGCAGCAGGATCTGGAACCGCGCCTGCTGCCCGCCGGACAACCGGTCGAAGGCCTGCTCGCCCTGGCGGTGCAGTTCGTACCGGCGCAGCGCGGACATCGCCGCGCCGCGATCGGCCGCGTGTTCCGTCCACAGCACGTCGACCAGCGTGCGGCCGGTGAGCTCCGGGCGGGCGTGCGTCTGCGCGAAATGGCCGGGCACGACGCGCGCGCCGGTCTTCCACTCGCCGGTGTGCGCGACGTCGCCGCCCGCGAGCAGCCGCAGGAAATGCGACTTCCCGGAGCCGTTCGAGCCGAGCACCGCCACTCGTTCGCCGAAAAAGATCTCCAGCGAGAACGGTTTCATCAGCCCGGTCAGTTCGAGGTTCTTGCAGGTCACCGCGCGCACGCCGGTGCGACCGCCGCGCAGCCGCATCCGGATGTCCTGCGGCCGCGGCGGTTCCGGCGGGGGACCGGCCTCCTCGAACTTCCGCAGCCGGGTCTGCGCCGCTTTGTACCGCGACGCCATCTCGTCGCTGCGGGCGGCGTACTGCTGCATGTCCCGGACCAGCCGTTTGAGCTGGGCGTGCTTCTCGTCCCAGCGGCGGCGCAGCTCGTCGTAGCGGGCGAACCGTTCCTGCCGCGCCTCGTGATACGTGGCGAAGCCGCCGCCGTGGACCCAGGCGTCCGCGCCGTCTCCGCCCGGCTCGACGCTCACGATCTTGTCCGCCGCACGCGCGAGCAGCTCGCGGTCGTGCGAGACGAACAGGACGGTTTTGCGGGTTTCCTTCAGCCGGGCTTCGAGCCAGCGTTTGCCGGGCACGTCGAGATAGTTGTCCGGCTCGTCCAGCAGCAGCACCTCGTCCGGCCCGCGCAGCAACGCTTCCAGCACCAGCCGTTTCTGCTCGCCGCCGCTGAGCGTGCGCACGAGCCGCCAGCGCGCCCGGTCGAACGGCACGCCGAGCGCTTCGGTCGTGCACATGTCCCAGGTGGTCTCGAACTCGTACCCGCGGGCTTCGGCCCAGTCGCTGAGCGCCTGCGCGTACTGCATTTGCGCGGCCTCGTCGTCGACCTCCAGCATCCGCTCCTCGGCCGCGTCGACCGCCAGCGCGGCGTCGCGAACCCGTTGCGGAGCCACGGAAACCAGCAGATCGCGCACCGTGCGCTCGTCGCGCACCGACCCGACGAACTGCGCCATCACGCCCAGCCCGCCGGACACCGTGACCGCGCCCTCGTCCGGCTTCAGCTCTCCCGACAGCAAGCGCAGCAACGTGGTTTTCCCCGCGCCGTTGGGACCGACCAGCGCGACGACCGCGCCCTCGCCGACCCGGAACGAGACGTCGCCGAGCAGCGGACGCCCGTCGGGCAGCACGTAGCGCAGATGCGCGGCTTCCAAATGCCCCATGGCCGCGCACTCTACCCACGCCGCCGGGAATCGCCGCACGATTTTCCGAGCGTCCACAGAGGACTCGTGAGCGGCAATCCCGGTTAGCACCGGGATTGCCGCTCACGAGCGTTTACGCCTTGCGCTGCATGCTCTCCCGTGCCGGGTTGGCCTGCTCCGCCGCCTTCGGGTCCTTCTCGTTCTGCTTCGCGCGGACCCCGGACTCGACGCGGTCGCCGAGGTCCTTGTCCACGTTGTGCCAGTACTCGAAGGCCCGCTTCAGCACCGGCTCGCTCACGCCGTTCAGCAGGTGCCCGACGATGTTGTCCACCAGCCGTTCGCGCGCTGCGTCGTCCAGCACCTCGCGGACCATGGTGCCGGCCTGGCCCCAGTCGTCGTCCTCGGCGTGGTCGACATAGGCCGAGCGGACCATCTCGCCGTCGGCGTGCCAGCCCGCGGGGGTGCCGTAGCGTTCGGTGTCGGCGCGCGGGCCGCCCTTGGAGTTCGGCGCGTACACCGGGTCGGAGACCTTGGCGTAGCGCATCGCGCCGTCCTTGCTGTAGCTGTGCACCGGCGCGGTCGGGGCGTTCACCGGCAGCTGCTTGTAGTTCGCGCCGATCCGGTACCGGTGTGCGTCGGCGTAGGCGAACAGCCTGCCCAGCAGCATCCGGTCCGGGCTCGGGCCGATGCCGGGCACGAGGTTGTTCGGCTCGAACGCGGCCTGCTCGATCTCGGTGTGGTGGTCGGTCGGGTTGCGGTCGAGCGTCATCTTCCCGACCTCGATCAGCGGGTAGTCGCCGTGCGGCCACACCTTCGTCAGGTCGAACGGGTTGAACCGGTAGTTCTTCGCGTCCTCGAACGGCATCACCTGCACGTGCAGCGTCCAGCTCGGGTAGTCGCCGCGTTCGATGGCCTCGAACAGGTCCCGGGTGTGGTAGTCGGTGTCCGCCGACGCCATCTGGTCGGCCTCGTGCTGGGTGAAGAACTCGATGCCCTGGTCGGTCTTGAAGTGGTACTTGACCCAGAACTTCTCGCCCGAGGCGTTGACCCACATGTAGGTGTGCGAGCTGTAGCCGTTCATGTGCCGCCACGTGCGCGGGATCCCGCGGTCGCCCATCAGCCAGGTGACCTGGTGCGCCGATTCGGGGGAGAGCGTCCAGAAGTCCCACTGCATGTCGTGGTCGCGCAGGTTGCTGTCGGCGCGGCGTTTCTGCGACCGGATGAAGTGCTGGAACTTCAGCGGGTCCTTGATGAAGAACACCGGGGTGTTGTTGCCGACGAGGTCGTAGTTTCCCTCGGAGGTGTAGAACTTCAGCGCGAATCCGCGCGGGTCGCGCCAGGTGTCCGGGCTGCCGCGCTCGCCCGCGACGGTGGAGAACCGGGCGGCCATTTCGGTTTTGGTCCCCGGCTGGAACACCGCTGCCTTGGTGAAGCGGCTGACGTCGCTGGTCACCTCGAAGTGCCCGAACGCGCCGCTGCCCTTGGCGTGCGGCTGCCGCTCCGGCACCCGTTCCCGGTTGAACTGCGCCATCTGCTCGATGAGGTAGTGGTCCTGCAGCAGGATCGGGCCGCCCGGGCCGACGGTGAGCGAATGTTCGTCGCTCTCGGCCGGGATCCCGGAGTCCGTGGTGGTCGCCGGGGGTTTCGGTTCTTCGGTCATCTCGCGAGCTCCTCGTGGTGGTCGGAAACGCCGGAGCAGTCCGGGCACAGACCCCAGAAGACGATCTCGGCCTCGTCCACGGCGAATCCGTGCCGGTCGTGCGGCGTCAGGCACGGCGCTTCGCCGCGGACGCAGTCGACGTCCTCGGCCCGGCCGCAGCGGCGGCAGACCACGTGGTGGTGGTTGTCGCCGGTCCGCCGTTCGAACCGCGCCGGATGCCCGGACAGTTCGATCCGGCGGACCAGTCCCGCGTCGCCGCACGCGGCGAGCACGTCGTAGACCGCCTGGATCGACACGCTGCCCAGGCTTTCGCGCACGCCCGCCACGATCGCCTCGACCGTCGCGTGCGGATGCTCGCCGAGCCAGCCGAGCACAGCTTGCCGCGGCTTGGTGACGCGCAGGCCCGCCGCCCGCAGTGTCGCCGCCGAGTCCGGCATCGGAGTCCTCCCGGGGATCTGGAACCGCTCCAGTTCCGCCGGTTACCCGGTCGCCGCGGCGCTCACACGTGGATGTCACCCACCGGGCGGGTGAGTTCGGCGAGATGCGCGCGGAGCACGGCGACGCACTCCTCCGGCGTGGTGAGTTCCGGCTGCAGCACGGCCCGGAACGCGAGCCCGTCCAGGAGCGCGGCCAGCCGGGGCGCTTCGACCTCGGGGTCCTTCGGCTCGAACCGGCCGCTGCGGGCCTGGGCGTCGAGGATGCGGCGGGCCAGTGTCACGGTGCCCTGGACCGCTTCCCTGGCCAGGTCGTCCAGGCTCGGATCGGCGCGCGCGGCCATCAGGAATTCCACCAGCACGGTCACTTCGGTGCGCCGCCGCTCGTCCAGCGGGAGCAGTTCGGACAGGAATTCGGTGAGCTGGCCGACGGCCTCGTCCGGGGCCAGCTCCGACAGCGAACCCGTCTTTTCGCGGCGTTCGACGAGCCGCGCGGTCGTCCGGTCGATGGTGGTGCGCATCGCGAATCGCATCAGCGCGCGCTGGCTGTCGAAGTAATGCCGCACCGAACCGATGTTCAGGCCCGATTCCGCGGCCACCGCGCGCAGCGAGACCGCGTGCAGACCGCCTTTCGCGGCCAGCCGCAGCACCGCGTCGGCGATGTGCGCGCGCCGCTCTTCCCCGTCCACCACTCTAGGCACTGGACTTTTATATCACAGTCGTGATAGAAACCGTTTGTATCACAGGTGTGACAGAAAAGGGGTGCGCTGTGGAGACGGTGCTGAACATCCTGCTGATCCGGTTCGGCATCATCGCCGGGATCGTGGTGGTCCTCGGGCTGGCCGCCTTCGCTCTGATCGTTTCGCTGCGGCGGCGCGGCAAGGGGGAGCGCGTGCGCGAAGGCGCGGCGACGCTGGCGAAATCCGCGGCGCGGGCGGTGGACCGGCGAGGGGCGCGGGGAATGCGCGGCCGCATCGGCGGCGAGGTCGTGCGTCAAGCCGCGCAGTGGCTGGACGAGGACCCGGGCCGGAAGCGGTCCGGCCGGTGACCGCGGTGCTCGCGGACGGGGACGAGATGCTGCAGCACCTCATGCACGATCTGCTCGTGAAGGGGCTGATCGTGCTGGGCGCGGTGCTGGTAGCGGTCGTCGGGGTCGTGGTGATCTGGAAGAAGGTGGGGCGCTGAGAACCCTCGTGCCGCGCCATCCGGCGGGCTGAGCCCGCGCGGCGCGCGACACGTGGCGGTGCCTTCCGGGACCGGGATTTCGGCACGATGGAGTTTCCCCTGGAAGACGGAGGCCGTCGATGAGTTATCCCTTCGATCCCGAAATCGCCGCGGCGATCCCGATGCTGCCCGAGGTCGACTTCGCCGACGTCGAGAGTTCGCGGGCGGGCATGGCCGAGCTGATCGCCTCGATGCGAGGCGATTTCGACGAAACCGGCGTGACCACGCGCGACGAGGCGGTGCCCGGACCCGAGGGCGCGCCGGACGTCCCGGTCCGCGTCTACACCCCGGATCGCGTCGCGACGAAGGCCATGGTGCTCGACATCCACGGCGGCGGATTCGCGCTCGGCGACCTGGAGGTCGACCACGCTTCCAACGTCGGATTGGCGCGGGATCTCGGCGTCGTGGTCGTGTCGGTGCAGTACCGGCTCGCGCCGGAGAATCCGTACCCGGCCGGGCTGGAGGACTGCTACGCGGCGCTCGAATGGGCGGTCAAGCACGCGGGCGAACTGGGCGTCGACCCGGAAAAAGTCGTGCTCCACGGCGTGAGCGCGGGCGGCGGGCTGGCCGCGGCGCTGGCGCTGCTGGCCCGCGACCGGGGCGGCCCGGCGATCGCGTTCCAGTTCCTCTCCGTGCCCGAACTGGACGACCGGCTCGAGACCGCCAGCATGCGCCGCTTCGCGGACACGCCGATGTGGCATCTGCGGGCCGCCGAGGCGAGCTGGGACTACTACCTCGGCGGGCCGGGCAAACGCGGCGGCCCGGATGTCGCGGTGTACGCGGCGCCGGCCCGGTCGGCGGATTTCGCCGGATTGCCGCCCGCGTACGTGTCGGTAATGGAGTTCGACCCGCTGCGCGATGAAGGAATCGCTTACGCGCAGGGCCTTTTGGCGGCTGGAGTGCCGACGGAACTGCACCTGTTCCCTGGCACGTTCCACGGTTCCGGGGTGATCCAGCACGCGACGGTGAGCCGCCGGGAGGCCGCGGAGCGCCGGGCGGTGCTGGCCCGGGTGCTGGGGGTCGAAGCCGATCTCGCCGATTCGGTGTGAGCGCGGCGGGATGTCCGCGGATGCCACGCAATGCCGCAGTCCCAGCCAAACGCTTAGCCCCGACACCGGCGCGCGCTGACCAGCAGGAAGAGCCGCAGGCGGCTACTTCTTGATCTTCACGCAGGCGACGTCCATACCTTCGATGGATCCGCAAACCTTGTTGCCGTCGCGCATGATCCGGTGGTAGTCGAAGCGCCACGACTGGCCTCTGCGCAAGATGGCGGGACTGCGGTGGGTCGCGCCGTCGTAGGTGCTGGAAATGTTGCCGTGCCCGACGTACTTGCCGCGCCTGTTGGTCACTGTCGCGTAGTTGACTCGCAGGCCCTTGCCGTTGACGTAGATGCAGGTGTTGCCGTAACACTGGTGGGCGCTGAAGACGTCCGTGCCGCCGGGATCCGGCGAGCCGGTCGTCGTTTCGGCCAGCGCGGGTGCGGCGGTCGCGGCAAGGACGGCGCCAGCGGTCGTGACCACCAGGGCGACTGAGCGGTTCTTGTTCATCAAACCTGTCCCTTTCTGTTGCCTGGCAATGGATCTTCGTCGTCGAGCAGCGATCGCTCGCGGGGTGCCGCCCAGGTTCCCACGCTGGGGGGCCGATCGGGTACGAACCTTGGGAGAGACCTGAAACCCGCGGCCCGCCGTGCTAACGCTGGACTGCGGAGGGGGTGGCGATGGCGGGGGAACTGAAAGTCTTGGGCCCGGTGGAGGCGTGGGCGGGAAGCCGCCGGGTCGAACTGGGGCACGCCCGGCAGGTTTGCGTACTGGCCGCGCTGGTGGTCGACGCCAATCAGGTCGTCGGCGCGGACGACCTGATGAACCGCGCCTGGGGCCAAAGCGTTCCGCTGCGCGGGCGGGAGACCCTGCACGCCTACCTGTCCCGGCTGCGCCGCGCCCTGTCCCGGCTGGGCGAAGCGCGGATCGTGCACCGCTCCGGCGGCTGGGAACTGCGGATCGATCCGGAAGCGGTGGACCTGCACCGGTTCCGTCGCCTGGTCGCCCGTGCCCGCGCCGCCTCGGCTCCCAGCGCGGGGCTGGCGGCGGTCGAAGAGGCTCTGGCGTTGTGGCGCGGCGAGCCGTTCGCCGGACTGAGCACGCCCTGGCTCGACTCGGTGCGCGACGCGCTGGCCGGGCAGTACCGAGCCGTCGAACTGGAGTACGCCGATCTGGCGTTGCGAGTCGGCCAGCACGCGGAAGTGCTGCCGGATCTGGCTGTCCTCGTCGACGAGAACCCGCTCGACGAACGCTTGGCCGCCCACTACCTGCTGGCGCTGTACCGCTGCGGTCGTCAGGCCGACGCCCTGACGCATTACCGGACGATGCGGGAGCGTCTGGCCGAGGAACTCGGCGCGGACCCCGGCGACCCGTTGCAGCGGCTCCACCGCCAGATCCTCACCGCCGACCCCGCCTTGGCCACGCCAAGCGTCCGGTCCGTGCCCGAGCCGGGGGTCGCGGTCGTTCCGCACCAGCTTCCCGCCGCGGCCGCCCACCTCGTCGGCAGAGACCGCGAAACGGCCGCGCTCACCGCGCTGGCGGAGGGGGTCGCCGGAGCAGCGGTGATCGCCTCGGTCAGCGGGACGGCCGGAATCGGCAAGACCGCGCTGGCAGTGCACTGGGCGCAGCGGGTGCGGGACCGGTTTCCCGACGGGCAGCTGTACGTCAACCTCCGCGGCTTCGCCCCGGGGACGGAGGCGATGGACCCGGCCGAAGCGGCGCGGGGCTTCCTCGCCGCACTCGGCATCGCCCCGCAGCGCGTTCCCGCGAGCCCGGAGGCGCAGATCGCCCTGTACCGCAGCCTGCTGGACGGCAAACGGATCCTCGTGGTGCTGGACAATGCCCGCGACGCCCGGCAGGCCAGACCGCTGCTGCCCAGCAGCGCGGGCGCCATGGCCGTGGTGACCAGCCGCGACCGGCTCTCCGGCCTTGTCGCTCTCGACGGCGCGCACCCGATCAGCCTGGACCTGCTCGCCGAGGAGGAAGCGCAGGAATTGTTGACCCGCCGCCTCGGCCCCGAGCGGGTGGCCGCCGAATCCCGTGCGGCACAGCAAATCATCGCCCAGTGCGCCCGGCTGCCCCTCGCGCTGGCCATCGCCGCCACTCGCGCCGCGGAGACCGGCTTTTCCCTCGCCACTCTGGCCGACGAGCTGGCCGAGGTCGGCCGCCTGGACGTCCTGTCCGCCGGCGACCCCGCCAGTGAGGTGCGGGCGGTGTTTTCCTGGTCCTATCACGCGCTCGCTCCCGAGGCGGCCCGGCTGTTCCGGTTGCTGGGGCTGCATCCCGGTCCGGACTTCTCAGCCGCGGCGGCGGCCAGCCTGACCGGCTTGCCGCTGGCCCGGGTGCGCGGCCCCCTGGCCGAGCTGACCCGGGCCAGCCTGCTGATCGAGCACCTTCCCGGGCGCTACGTCTTCCACGACCTGCTGCGCGACTACGCCGCCGACCTGGTCGACTCCACCGACCCCGGCCACGAACAGCACGCTGCGGTGCAGCGGCTCCTGGACCACTACGTGCGCAGCGCGCACACCGCCGCCCGGCTGCTGGAACCGGCGCGCGAGCCGATCGCCCTGCCCGCGTCGCAGCCAGGGACCTCCCCGGAGAGCCCGGCCGACCGCGAACAGGCGCTGAACTGGTTCACCGCGGAACACGCCGTGCTTTTGGCGGCAGTGGACTACGCCAGTGCCGCTGGATTCGGCGCTCACACCTGGCAGCTGGCCTGGACTCTGCTCACCTTCCTCGACCGGCGCGGGCAGTGGCACGATTTGACCGCCGTCGGGCGGGCCGCGGTCGAGGCTGCCGACCGGCTGGCCGATCCGCTCGGGCAGCCGGTCGCCCGGTGCGTCCTCGCGCGTGCTTGCCGCCGGCACGGCAACCTCGACGAGGCGCGCCGTCATCTGAGCCGCGCGCTGGACTTCTTCGGCCGGGCAGGCAGCGTGCTCGGGCAAGCCGACACCTGCATCGAGCTCGCCAGGGTGACGGCGCGGCAAGGTCCCCGGGCCATTCCCGAAATCCTGGCGAACGTCCGCCGGGCCGCCGCGCTGTACCAGTCCTGCGGGCACCTGCTGGGCCAGGCGCAGGCTTTGACTGCCATCGGGTGGTCGCACGCCCGCCTCGGCGACTACGAGCAAGGCTTGCTCCGCTGCCGGGAAGCCCTGCCGCTCCTGGAAGAATTCGACGACTCCGAGGGCCAGGCCCACACCTGGGACAGCCTCGGCTACGCCCACCACCACCTCGGCAGCTACGCACAGGCGGCGACGTGCTTCCGGCGCGCTCTCGAACAATGCCGCGTCCTCGGCGACCGTTGTCTCGAAGCCGATGTCCTCAATCGCCTTGGCGACACTCGCCAGGCCATGCGTGATTCCGATGCCGCTCGAGACCTCTGGCAGCACGCCCTGGGGATCTTCGTGGACCTCGAACACCCTGGGGCGGAACAGATCCACGCCAAGCTCGCCGCCCTCGATGCGGTTCGCCCGGTTCCGGAATTCTGTGCCGGGCGGCTTGGCGAGAATCGCCGTCAGCGGGTCCTCGGCTGGATGCGATGACCCTCTGCGCGCTGGGAATCGCTTACGTGCAGCGCCTTTCGGCGGGCGGGAGTACCCGCGGAACCGCTGTCCTCAACCAGATTCCGCCAACCTCCGCGCCATCAGAGCCAGCCGCGCCCGGAACCGCCCCGCCGGATCGTCCAGCGTCCATCCCAGCGCGTCCTCCACGTGCGCCAGGCGGGCCGCCACCGAACTGTGGTGCCGGTGCAGCGCGACCGCCGCCTGGCGCAGGGAACCCGTGCGGCAGAAGGCTTCCAGCGTCTCCAGGTCGCCGTTCTCGGCGAGCGCGTCCAGCGCCAGCACGTCCGGCTGCGCCCGCAACCGTTCCACCGGGATCTCCGCCAGCAGCGTCACCGCGCCGAGGTCTTCGTGCACGACCAGCGGCCGCGCCGTCGCCGCGAACCGGGTGGCCAGGCGGGCTTGCAGCCAGGAACGCCGCGTTTCGAGGCCGTCCACCGCGTCGCCGACGCCCACCCGGACAGAGTCGGGAAGCGTGCGGTCCTTGGCCCGCAACGCCAACGTTTCGCGCAGGGTCGAAACGACCGAATCCGGTCCTTCGCGCGGCTGCAGCACTACCGCGGCCACCCCGCCGACCACGGCCACCCGCGCACCCAGCGGTCCGCCGCGGGCGACGAGTGCGACCGCGTCCGCCCCGGCGTCGCGGCCCGGGCCCGAAGCGACCGCCGCCACCCGCAACGGGCGCGAAGTGTCCAGGCCGAGCAGGGTCAGCGCCCGCGCCCGGTCCTCGTCCGCGGCCTGCTCGCCCAGCACCAGTTCGACCAGCGCCGGATCGGCCAGATGCGGCGCGGCCGGCCGCGGTTCGGCCGGGCTGAGCACCTTCGCCGAGATCGCGAGCCGTTCGAGCACCAGCACGTCGAGCGGGCCCGGCTCGCCCGCGCGCTCCAGCCAGACCCGCCCGGCGCCGTCGAGGTCCACCACGACGGCGTCCGGCGGCACCGGACCGTCGCCGCCGGACTCGCCGGTCGGCCGGAACCGCAGCACGGTTCCGTCGGCACAGTGCATCCCGGCCACGCATTCCGCAAGAAAAGCCGTAGCGCGCAGCAGATCCGGCAGCGTCGCCCGGCGGGCGATCAGCTCGTCGAAATACGCGATGACGCGCACCGCCGTTTCCGCGCCGGAATCGACCGCCGACAACCGCAGCAGCAAGCCCTTCACGGTTGCCAGCCTAGCGCGAGTCTCATGTGGACAGTCCGGCCAGCGGATGCAGCTCCTCCCACCGCGGCACGCGCGGCGGGAACCGGAGCGTCAGCCCGGCTTCGGCGGGCGTGCGGTCGGCCTTGCGCGCGTTGCAGCTGCGCGCCGACCCGCCGCACGCCGCGACCGTGTTGAGCCAGCTCGTGCGGGCGCCGCCGCGCGAAACCGGCGTGATGTGGTCGACCGTGGTGGCCCGGCGCCCGCAGTAGGCGCACGTGTGCCGGTCGCGCCGCAGCACGCCGGAACGGGACCAGCGCGGCGGCCCGGAATAACGCCATTTCATCACGACGTAGCGCAGCAGCCGCACCACCTTCGGACGCGGGAAGACGCCGAGGTCCGGCCCGTCGCTTTCGTGGACGACCGCGACCTGGCGGACCAGCATCCGGATGGCATGGGGGAGCGAGACGGTGTGCAGGGGCTCGTAGCCGGCGTTGAGAACCAGGACTCCCATGGCGACGGGCACCTCCTTCCGGGCGAAACGGGCCGCGAACGCAAAAGCCGCCCGGCCGGCGGTCCGGCGGGCGGCTCCTCGCTCACGGCGTGGCAGGCCACGTCATGGCGCGGAGCCGGGAATGGCCGAACGGCACAGGCGTTCTTCGCGGTGCGGCATTCCGTGGTTCCTTTCGTGGCTGGACGGCTTCATCATTGCCGTCCCGCGCCGCCGCGTCAACGGAAAATGATCGCTCCGCTTTCAAGATCCACAATGGACTAACGCGGGCTCGCGGAAGCGGTTTTCCGTTTCGGTGTTGTCCGTTTCGGCGACGTCCGGTACAGCTCGCCGAGCAAGGCCACCGCGGCGTGCGTCGCCGGATGCGGATCGTGCGCGCGCCAGGCGAGCCGGACCGGCACCGGCGGGGCGTCGCGGACCCGGCGGTACACAATGCCGTCGCGGCGATACTGCGTCACCGTCGAATGCGGCGTGACGCCGACGCAGCGGCCGGTGGTGATGGCGGCGAGCCAGTCGTCGACGTCATGGGTCGGCTCGATCCGCGGGCGCGATTCCGGCGGCCACAACTCCGCGGAAGTGGTGCCCGTGCGCGGATCGACCACCAGCAGCCGCGACGCGAGATCGGCGAGTACGACGGTGCGGCGTCGGACGAGGGGGTCGTCGACGGCCATGGCGCAGTAGCGGTCCTCGTGCCCGACTGTCGCGTGCGCGAACTTGCCCGAGGGCACCTGATGGCGCACCACCGCGAGATCGACCAGCCCTTCCGCCAGCCCGGCGGTCGCGGTGTTGGCGCGCACGAGCAGCAGTTCGACGTCCGGGTACCGGGCGGCCCAGCGGCGCTGGAATTCCGCGGTGTGCCTGCCCATCGCCGACCACGCGTGGCCGATGCGCAGCCGCGTGTGCCCGGTGGCCGCTTCGCGGACGAGATCGTCGGCCTCGGCGAGCAGATGCCGGGCACGGGCGAGCACCTGGACGCCAGCGGTCGTCGGTTCGAGGCTCCGGCTGGTGCGATGCAGCAGCTGAACGCCGAGAACCCGTTCCAGCGAGGCTAGATTGCGGGATACGGCCGCCTGCGAGACACCGAGTTCCAGCGCCGCGTCGGTGAAGGTCCCGGCGTCCACGATCGTCACGAGGCAGCGCAGCTGACGCAGCTCCAGATCCATGCGTCCAGCGTATCGCTGCTGCGGTCAATGCATTTTGCGCATGGATCGGCCGGGCTCATGCTCGACCGCATGGCGACTACGGAACTGGCTCCGCGAACGCGCGGCGACGCCCGGGCGACCGGGGCCGCGATGCTGCTCGGCAGCGCGTTGTCCAACCAGGTCGGCGCGGCGACGGCGGCGCTCGCTTTCCCGGTGCTCGGCCCGCCGGGCATAGTGGCGGTCCGGCAGTGGGTGGCGGCGGTGGTGCTGCTGGCCGTCGGACGGCCGCGGCTGCGGTCGTTCACCGCGCGGCAGTGGCGGCCAGTGCTCGGTCTCGCCGCGGTGTTCGCGACGATGAATCTGTCGCTGTATACGGCGATCGACCGGATCGGTCTCGGATTGGCCGTGACGCTCGAATTCCTCGGCCCGCTGGCGATCGCGCTGGCCGGCTCCCGGCGGCGCACGGATCTGGCGTGCGCGGTGGCCGCCGCGGTCGCGGTCGGAGTGCTGACTCGGCCGCAGCCGAGCACCGACTACCTCGGCATCGGGCTCGCGCTGGTCGCCGCGCTGTGCTGGGCCTGCTACATCCTGCTGAACCGGACCGTCGGCCGTCGCGTGCCCGGTGCGGCGGGGTCGGCTGCCGCGGCCGGGGTGTCCGGTCTGCTGTACGTGCCGATCGGGCTGTTCGCGATGCTGCATCACCCGCCGACGCCTGGTGCGCTCGCGGCGGCGCTCACCGCCGGACTGCTGTCGTCGGCGCTGCCGTTTCTTGTCGACCTGGTGGCGTTGCGGAGGGTCCCGGCGCAGTTCTTCGGGGCGTTCATGAGCATCAACCCGGTGATGGCCACGCTCGTCGGATTGGTGATCCTGGACCAGCGGCTGGACACCGTCGCGTGGGCGGCGATCGGGGTGATCGTGGCGGCGAACACGGTGGCGGTGCTGCGGCGGGCCGGGTAATTGTCGGTGCGGCGGGCTAACGTAGGCGTCGCCGGTGAGGAGGTGTGGCATGGTGCGGATCGCGGATCAGGAGTGGCCGTCGACAGTCGTGCCCGCCGACGCGCGCGAACGCGCACAGGCGACGGGCGTGCTGGTCCGCCGCATGGGCTGGGTGTCCGAGCGGCTGACCCGGGAGGAACGCGACGACGTCGAGCGGCAGCTGGAGTTCTGGTACTCCAACGGCTACTGCCCGGACGCGCTGCTGATCGCGATGAGCGCGCTGCCGGACGGGACGCGCCAGCGGCCGCGCCGGTCCGGGGAGAAACCGGGCGACTTCCTGCGCTCGCGGATGAAGGGCTGGTTCGCCGACGAGTCCGATGCCGCGATGACCGAGGTGCGCGAACCGCCGCGGCGCGGGCAGACCTTCGAGGCTTGGCTCGCGAACCGGCGCAAGCAGGTCGCCGACGAGGGCACGTACCAGCGGCGCTCGCGCTTGACCGACGTGGGGGAGCGAGCCCGGGCCGAGGTTCGCTCGATCGCGGCGTCCCGGCGGAAGGATCCGCTCGCGCGTGTGCGCGAGAGTGAACGTCGGCGCGCGGCCGCGCTGGAGAGTCTGCGGGTGGTCGGCGAGGCGGTCGAGGTACCACCGCCTCCGGCCGAGACGCGCGCGACGCCGCGGATGGTGGCCTCGTTCGCCGGACGGCAGGCGTTGGCTGCGCATTCGCCGCAGGTGCTCCGGATTGTCGAGCGGTTGCGGGCGGAGAAACGGGGACCATCGGCGGCGGAGCTGGCGGTGCTGCGGAACGCGGTTCGCGACGCGCACCACAATGCCGGGCTGGGCACGCTGGAAGCGGCGAGTGCGGAAGTCAACGACGTGGAAACGCTGACGCCGGACGGTCAGCGGATCAAGGATTTCCTCGCGCGTGCGGCAGACGATCGGCTGCCGCTTGACGCGACCGTGCGGTTGCTTCACTCGATGCGGTGAGCTGTGCGTGTCGGGTCACCCGTTGCGGGGAGGGTGCTTCCAGACTCGCCCGGTGACGAACACCTCGATGGACGATGCCGGGCGCTGCTTGCTTTCGGTGGCGTGGAATATCCGGACCGGCGGCCCGCGGGCTGATCCTCGGGCGGATGCGGTGCGGGAGCGGTTGCGGACGTTGTGCCGGGGGCTGGGGCTGGAGGCTTGCCGGCGGGCGGCTGGGGGTGCTGCGGGGGATGTGGTGCCGTTGCTGAGGCTGGCTGATCGGGCTTATGAGATCGACACGTTGCTGTTGCTGGTGGGGACGTCGTTGATTCCGGATCCGGGGCGGGATTCGCGGTGGTGGGCCGAGATCGGCGCGCTGGTGTCCGAAGTGGACGGGCTCGCCGCCGCCGCCGACGCGGTCCTGTGCGAGCCGGCCGGGTCTCGCTGAAGCGACTGGGCGGCTCAGCGGGGTCGCCGAAGCCGGTGAGGAGCACCACATTAAGTTACTAACGTAGTTAGTAACTTATCTAGTAGTCTTTTGGCATGAGCTCTTCGCGCCGTTCCCCCCGCTCCGCCGAGCCGCCCCGTTCCGCGCTTCCGGGCCCGGGCAACGCGGTCATGGAACGCCTGCAAGAGGTGGGGACGCTGACGCGGGTGATCGAGAAGCGCCTGAGCGGAGCGCTGGGCATCAACCCCACGGATCTGTCCGCGATGGAGCATCTCGCCGGCGAAGGGCCGTTGACCGCGAAGGAACTCGCGGACCGGCTGCGGGTTTCGACCGCGGCGAGCACGCATGTCGTGGACCGGCTCGAGAAGGCCGGGCACGTCGTCCGCCGCCCGCACGCCACTGATCGCCGCAAGGTGCTGGTGGAACCGGTCCAAGAGTCGATGGACCGGCTCTTCGGCCATCTTCGCCCGCTCTTGCACGGCATCGAGGACCTCGTCGAAGCACTGGGCCCGGACGGGCGGGACATCGTCGAGAACTTCCTCGCCGGGGTCGTGCGGCTTTACGCCGGCACCGCCGATTCCTTTCCCCGGGACTGACTTTCCCGCCCCGTGCCGGGGCTGTCACGAATCCGCCTCGCCGGGACGCGTTCGCCGCCCCGGCTCCCCAGCACGCCCGGAAACGGGCTGCCCTCCCCGCCGGAATACGGAGAAAACGACATGTCCGTGCCCGAAAAGAAGCCGCCGCGCCGGGCGGTGTGGTGGCTGCTGGCCACCGTCCTCGTCGTCGAGCTGATGGATCTGCTCGACTCGACGATCGTCAACGTCGCGGGACCGTCGCTGGAGCGGTCGCTGGGCATGAGCCCGGTCGGGCTGCAATGGGTGATCGGCGGCTACGCCCTCGCCCTCGGCGCGGGCCTCGTGCTCGGCGGCCGCCTCGGCGACCGCTTCGGCCGCCGCCCGATGTTCCTGGCCGGCCTGGCGGGCTTCACCCTCGCGTCCCTGCTCTGCGCGATCGCGCCGACTGCCGGTCTGCTGATCTGCAGCCGGCTGGTCCAAGGCGTGGCCGGGGCGATGATGCTGCCGCAGGGCCTTGGTCTCCTGCGGGACAACCTCGCCCCGCGCGAGCTCACCAAGGCCCTCGCGGTCTTCGGGCCGGTGCTCGGGCTCGGCGGCGTGCTGGGCCCGGTGCTGGGCGGCGCACTGATCGACGGGGACCTGTTCGGCCTCGGCTGGCGGCTGGTGTTCCTCGTGAACGTGCCGATCGGACTGGTTTCGCTGGCGCTGGCCTGGCGGCTCGTGCCCCGCGGCAGCGCGAGCCGGACGTTGCGCGCGGACATCGTCGGGGCCGTGCTCGTGGCCGCGGCGTCCGCGTTGCTGGTCCTTCCGCTCAACGAGGGACAGGCCGACGGCTGGCCTCTGTGGACCTGGCTGTCGCTGGCCGCGGCGGCGACCGGGTACGCGGTGTTCGCGTGGTGGCAGCGAAGGACTGTGCGCGGGGGCCGCACGCCGCTGGTCGCCCCGTCGTTGTTCGGCAAGTCCTCGTTCACCGTCGGCCTGGTCGCGGTCGCGCTGTTCTTCGGCGGACTGATCGGCACGCAACTGGTCCTGACCTTCTTCCTGCAGATCGGCCAGGGATTCACCGCCGGGCAAGCCGGGCTGGGCAATCTCCCCGTCGCGCTGGGCACCGCGGTCGGCGGCGGAGTCAGCGGCGGGCTGCTCGCCGCCCGGCTCGGCCGCCGGGTGCTGCAGGCCGGCGCGGTGCTTCAGTTCGCGGGCATCGCCTGGCTCTGGCTCGCCCTGGCCGACGCCGCCGGCTTCACGATCTGGCAGATCGTTCCGGGCGGCGTCGTAGCCGGGATCGGCGCGGGCATCGTGATCGCCGCGGTGTTCAACACTGTGCTCGGCGCGGTCGCCGACGATGAGGTCGGGTCCGCCTCCGGGGTGCTCTCCGCTGTGCAGTCCATCGGCGGTTCAGCCGGGGTCGCGGTGTTCAGCACGGTGTTCTTCGCCGGCGCGCGCACCGGGCAGGCTGCCGACGCCTTCCGGGACGCCCTCGTGGTCCAGGCGATCGTCATCGGATTGTTCCTGCTCATCTCGCCGCTGTTCCCCCGCCGCGCCCGTCCCGACGACACCGGCGCAGCGGCCGGAACCGCGACCGCCTCACGTCCGGTCGCCTGACCCGGCACCGGCGTTCCCGCTCCGCGAAAGGACATTCGCATGCCCCGCACCGTCCTGGTCTCCGGCGCCAGCGTCGCCGGGCCCGCACTGGCCTACTGGCTTCACCGGCACGGCATGACCCCCACAGTGCTCGAACGCGCGCCGGAGCTTCGCCTCGGCGGGCAGACAGTCGATCTGCGCGGCGCCGGACGCACTGTCGTCGAACGCATGGGTCTCGAACCGGCGGCCCGCGACCGCGCGACCCGTGAAGAGGGGCTGCGGTTCGTGGACCGCCACAACCGCGTCCGAGCCTCGTTCGGCAGCGATTCCCTCGACGGCGGCGGGTTCGTCACCGAACTGGAACTGCTGCGCGGCGAACTCGCCGACCTGCTTTACCAGCACACCCGCGACGACATCGGCTATCTCTTCGGCGACGAGATCTCCAGCCTGACCGACACCGGCACCGGCGTGGACGTCGGCTTGCGTTCCGGAGCCCGCCGGCGCTTCGACCTCGTCGTCCTCGCCGACGGTTTCCGCTCGCGCACCCGGGACCTCGTCTTCGCCGACCTCGCCCGCGTGCGGTCCTTCGGTCTCTGCACCGCCTACTTCACCGTGCCCCGCACGGAATCCGACGGCCGCTGGGCCCGCTGGTACAACGCACCCGGCCGCCGGGTCGTCCTCCTGCGCCCCGACAATCAGGGCACCACCCGCGCCACTCTGTCCTTCCTCACCCGGCTGGCCGGGCTCGACCTGCTGCGCCCCTCCGCGCAGCAGGACTTCCTGCGCCGGCACTACGCCGACGCGGGGTGGGAAACGCCGCGCGTGCTCGACGCCATGGCCGGCGCACCGGACTTCTACTTCGAATCTGCGGGGCAGATGCACCTTGAGCGATGGTCGCGCGGACGCGTCGCCGCGGTCGGCGACGCGGCCTATTGCGCCTCCCCGCTCAGCGGCATGGGAACCAGTCTCGCGCTCGTCGGCGCCTATGTGCTGGCCGGCGAACTCGGCAGGCACGTCGACCACCGCGATGCCTTCCACGCCTACGAAACTGTCATGCGGCCCTACGTCGCCCAAGCACAGAACGTCTCCTGGCTCGCGCCCCGGCTCGCCTCCCCGAAAACCCGCGCCGGCATCCGGATCCTCAACACTGTCGCGGGCCTGGCCGCCAACCCGCGCGTCAACCGGTTCGCCACTCGGTTCACCAACCCGCCCGCGGACGCCATCGACCTTCCCTGTTACCCGGCGTCCGGAAACACCCCGCATTGACGGCGCTCTCGCCGCGGACCCGAAACTACGGAAGCCGGGCGTCGCAGCACGTCGGCCGGCCGCGCGGGAACTCCTGACCGTCCTCGACGGAGCAGGCTCGCTTCGCGGTCAGGGGCGCTGGCGCACTCCGGCCAGGACGGCGCTCACGCTGGGCAGCCAGCGGTGCCTCGGGTCCGGCGCGGTCAGCCATTCGGGGCCCGTGCCGGGGGCCTGCTGACCGGTCGGCAGGGGGAGGAGCGCACCGCTGTCCAGGACGGTCACGTCGATCGGCAGGGTGCCGCGCAGGAGGAGTTCGCCGTCGGTTTCGGCGAGGATTGCCAGGCGGGGGCCCTGTTGGGTGGGGAGGATCAGGGACGGGCCTTCGCAGCCCAGTGCGGACAGGTGGGCGCGCACCGGGCCCGAGGTGAGCTTCGGCAGCGTGACCGCGCACAGGCCGTTTTCCAGTGCCAGAAACAGGCGAGCGCCTTGCCGTCGGACGGACCAGCCGAACACCCCGCCGTAATACGCGTCCGCCGGGTCTGGGCCGGTGTGGTGGTCGGGCCGCAGTTGCTGGTCGAGAGTCATCGTCGACGCCTTCCGCTCGCATGGGGTGCCTGACCATGCTAACGGCACTGAGTGCCACTAGCAACCCGGGCTGCTACCGTTCGGGAATGACGGAGACGCCGCGCACCCGGGTCGGGGCCACGCCGGCCGGGCGGCGGCAGTTGCGTCGCGCGCTGGCGACGGCGGCGGTGGATCTCTTCGCTGCCAACGGGTACGAGGCGACGACCATCGACGACATCGCCGCGGCGGCGGGCGTCGGGCGGCGGACGTTTTTCCGGTACTTCGACAGCAAAGACGACGTCCTCTTCGCCAACCACGACGAGATCGTCGCCGAGATGGAGCAGGTCTTCGAGACCGCGGACCCGGCGCGCGACCCGATCGAGGTGGCCACCGCGGCGGTGTCGCTCGTGCTGGAGTCCTACGCGGCGGAGCTGGACGTCTCGCTCAAGCGCTTCACGCTCACCCGCACGGTGCCCTCGTTGCGAGACAAGGAAGTCGCGACGGTCGACCGTTACCAGCGCGTCCTTGCCCGCTACCTCCAGGACCGCTTCGCCGCCGCCGGGGACGAGGCGGCGACTCTTCGCGCCGCGGTGGCTGCGGCGGCGATCGCGGCGGCCAACAACCACGTCCTGCGGCGCTGGTTGCGCAGCGGCGGACGGGACGACATCGAGGCCGCGGCGACCGAGGCGTTCACCCTGGTCGCGGACGCGTTCCGGACCTCCGGCGGGAAGCGGTCGGGCGAGGCGGAGCCGGGCACGGTGGTGGCGGTGCTCAGCACTGCGACGCCGTTGCACGAGGTGGTGACGCGGATCGGCGCCGCGCTGCGCGAGGCCGAGTCCGGGTGAGGGGCTTGCCGGTCGGCAAGTGAAGTGCACTGAGTGCCATTGGCAGGCCCGAGGTGTGGGGCGAGCAGGGGGCCAGCGGGGGAATCGGCTGGCGAGCATGGGTGCCGGGGTCTGCGTCGAGAGGCGGCGGACGGACGGTCAGGGCGTGAAGAAAGCGCGCAAGGCTTCGGCGACGTGGGTGGGATCGCCGTCGTCGTCCGGGCCGGAATGTCCCAAGCCGGGGAAGGTGATCCGGTGCGCGTGCGGGATCTCGGCGGACAGTTCGTCCAGCGCGATCCGGAGGAACGCCGGGCTTGTGCTGCCGCCGAGCAGCAGAACTCTCGAGCCGAGGTTCGCGTAATCCCTTGCTGTGCCAGCCAATTCCTCGACCAGCCGCACGTCGAAGCGCTGAGTCGGGACGAGTGCCGGAATCGGCACGTCGTCCTGGCCCCGGCTGCGTTGCAGGCGAGTGCCGATCGCCAGGAGCGGCACGAGTGCGAACCTCGGGATCCGGCCGAGCGCCGGTTCGACTTCCAGCCCCTTCAACACTGTCGCCAGCGCTGAAGCGAGTCGCCCGCGGGCGACCTCCTGCTCGAAGCGAGGCACCCAGTCCATCGGCACCGAATCGTTGATCGACAGCGGTGGTTCGTACAGGGCGACCGCACTGATCTCGGAGATCGAAAGCGCGCTCCGCAGCGTGATCAATGCTCCTGAGCTGAGCCCGAAAACGCGCGACGCACCGGTTTTCTCGACCAGTGCGCGCAAGTCTTCCGTCTCCCGCGCGATTCCGTAGTCGGCACCGTGCGGTCCGCTGAGTCCTCGGCCGCGCCGGTCGGGCACGCAGACGGTGAACTCGTTCGACAGCACGGTCGCGAGCTTCATCAGGTGCTGCGCCGCCTGCATGCCCCCGTGCAGGAGGAGCACCGGCGGGCCGTCGCCTAGCCGGCGATAGCCGATGACGGTCCCGTCGGCGGAGCGGACCGACTCGGTGCGGTACTCGATCACCGGTCTTCCCGATTACCTGGGCACAGTGTTCGCATAAAGACCACGCTATCGAACCGCGTACGGTGTTCGCAATAATGGAGCCCATGGTTGACGACGGAGCGCGGGCGGACGAGGTGCGCCCGCCGATCTGGCTGCGGCCGGAACGCGGTGCCCGTGGCCCGCGTCCGGCGCACAGCCGAGCCGATCTCGCGGCCGCGGCCGTCCGGGTCGCTGACGCGGACGGCCTCGAAGCGGTGTCCCTGCGCCGGATCGCCAGCGAGATGGGCACTGGGACGACCACGCTGTACCGCTACATCGCCACGAAGGACGAGCTGCTCGATTTGATGATCGACGCCGCCTTCAGGGAACGCGAGCCTCCATCGCCGACCGGTGACTGGCAGGCGGATCTGCGAGCAATCGCTTGCGAGTACCGCGCTTTGGTGGTGCGTCACCCGTGGCTGGCCGCGTTGCCCGCGACCCGTCCGGCGCTGGGGCCGAACAGCCTGGCGTGGCTGGACGCGGCGTACGCGACCGTGGACGTGCTGGACCTGACCGCGGACGAGGTCATGGCCCAGGTGGGTACTCTGCTGACCTTTGTCCGCGGCCACGTCCTCGACGAGCTGGCCGAACAAGAAACGGCGCGGCGGTCCGGAGTGGACATGCGGGCCTGGCTCGAGGCGCAGGCGCGCTACGGCGAATTGATCATCGGCAGCGGCGATTATCCGCATCTGAGCCGGATCATGGTCGAAGCGGAAACGCCGCATGCCGACGACCGCCATGAGCGAGCCTTCCGGCGAGGGCTGGACCACATCCTGACCGGACTGGCCCACAGCGGCCGATAGGCGGGGTCAGGCTTTCTCCACTGCGGGCTTGAGAACTTCTTCGCACCACTGCCGGAAAGTCGTCGGGGTCTCGATCGCATGCTGCGGCGTGCGGACGACACCCTCGTCCAGGTGGTTCAGCTTCGCGGTCGCCATGTCCATCATGGACTGTGCCATCGCCTCGGAGTGGCCGTTCGCGAGGACCTGCGAGCCCAGTGCCGAGACCGGGATTTGCTGGTATTTCACCGAAGTTCCCAGCACCTCGCTGACAATGGCGGCCTGCTGCTCCGGCGACAGGTCTTCCGGTCCGAGCACCGGAACGTCTTCCCTGCCGGTCCACAAAGGATCGAGCAGCAACCGCGAAGCGACGGCGGCGATGTCGCGCGTGCAGACGAGCGGTGCCGCATAGTCCGGCGGCAGGACGTCGTAGAAGGTGCCTTGCTCTTTGAGTACCGCGGCTTGACGCAGCAGATTGTCCATAAAGGTCGGATTCGCCAATGCGCGGAAGGCTGCTCCGGTGTCGGCGATGAGGTCGTCCATCGCCAGCGTGGCGGTGACGTGTCCGGCCCGTTCGGCGAAGGCGGCGCCGCGGCCGAGCGCGCTGACCGAGACGACCCGGCGGACGCCGTGGGTGCGGATCGCGTCGACGGCGGGGCGGGCGAAACCCGAGTAGGCGTCGTCGACGCTCGCGGCCCGCGGGTCGGGCGGGACGAGCCAGAAGACGGTGTCCGCGCCGTCGAAAGCACCGGCCAGTACCTCGGGATCGCTGTGCGAACCAGCGTGGACTTCCACTCGTTCGCGCAGGTCAGCGGGCAGTTTCGCGGGATCGCGGACGATCGCGCGGACAGGGCGCGAACCGTCGGCGACCTCGGCGAGGACGCGGCTGCCGATGTTCCCGGTGGGGGCGGTGACGACGATCATGCGGGTGCTCCAGGAGACTGTCGAAGAGGTGGAGGAGAAAGTAAACTCCACCGTACCGTTTACTTTTGGCGGAGGCAAGATGGCGCGTGAAGGCGGTTCGCAGCTGCGGGGTGCGGAGTTGCGCAGGCACATCCTGCTGGCAGCGAAGAACGTGTTCCTCGAAACCGGGTTCGAGCGCGCCTCGATGGACGCGGTCGCGGCTGGTGCGGGGACGTCCAAGCGGTCGTTGTACGCGCACTTCGAGAGCAAGGACAAGCTGTTCCTCGCGGTGCTCGACCTGGTCCGCGAGCTGTATCTCGGCAAGCTCATGACCCCGGACGTCTACGCGGCCGACCCGGCCGAGGCGGTCGCGTTGTTCTGCGGCCGGTTCCAGCAGCTGCTGACTTGGGAGCCGCAGGCGCGGACGTGCCGGCTCTGCATCTCGGCCGCCGAGCGGTTGCCGGACAGTGCGAAGGCGTACTACGACTCGATGTTCGCGGTGATGTACGCGCGGCTCGGCGATTATCTCGCTGCGCAGTACAAAATGGACAGTTCGGAAGCGGCGGCGCTCGCGGAAGATCTGGTGGGGCGGACTGTGCTGCCGCGAGTGTTCCGGGTGTTGCTGAAGGCCGAGCCGGCGATCGAGGAAATGCCGGGGACTGAGGCGACGGTGGAGAACGTCGAGCTGGAACCGATCCGGCGGGTCGTTTCGGCGGAGCTGGGGCAGCGGGGATGAAGATCGCCGACGTTGCCGTGTGGGTCGTGAATCTGCCGTTGACGAATCCGTTCACCAGTTCGTTCGAGACCAAGACCGGCGAAACCCGCACGGTGGTGCGGCTGCGCACGGACACCGGAGCCGAGGGCTGGGGCGAGACGATGTGGGGCCGTCCGGTCGCCGAGCTGACCCGGAAACTGGGCGCGGAAATGATCGGGACCAGTCCGTTCGCGCTCGAAGCCTTCCATCGCCGGCAGCACATGGTGCCGTTTTTCCACGGCTACCTGGGTTATGCGGCGCTGGCCGGGTTGGACGTCGCGTGCTGGGATCTCATCGGAAGGATCACCGGGCAGTCTGTTACGGATCTGCTCGGCGGGGCGGTGCGGACTGAAGTGCCGATCACTGCGTTGGTCACGCGTGCCGACGCCCCCGGTGCGGAAGGCGAGGAACTCGCGCAAGCCTTGGCTGAGCACGCGGCGAGAGTGGTCGTTGAGGGCGGATTTTCCGCGGTGAAAGTGAAAGGCACCCGGGACGTCCGCGGAGACGTCCGGATTCTCCGTGCGCTGCGGAGTGCGCTGCCGGAGGTCGAGTTGCGCGTCGATCCCAACGCGGCGTGGTCGGTGCCGGACTCGATTCGCGCTGGGATCGCGTTGGAGGAGCTGGACCTGGAGTACCTCGAAGACCCGTGCGCGGGGATCGAGGGGATGAGCCAGGTTCGTGCGAAGGTGCGGATTCCGTTGTGCACCAACATGTGCGTGGTCAGGTTCGAGGAGTTCGCTCCGGCGGTGCGGCTGGGTGCGGTCGACGTGATCCACGGGGACGTCTACAAGTGGGGCGGCATCGCGGCGACGAAAGCGCTCGCGGCGCATTGCGAGACGTTCGGGCTCGGGATGAATCTGCACAGCGGCGGCGAACTAGGGATCGCCACCGCTGCGCATCTGGCGGTGGTGGCCAGCACGCCGGTGCTCTCGCGGGCGATCGACAGCATGTACTACCTGCACGCTGACGACATTGTGGCTCCGCTGCGGCTTTCCGGCGGCCGGTTGCAGGTGCCGGACGGGCCTGGGCTCGGTGTGGAAGTGGATGAGGAGAAGCTGGCTTTTTACGCGGCGAAGAACGAGCGGGAGGGCGATCTCACCGGATGACGGTGCCGTAGTCCTCAAAGGACTACGGCACCGCTTTGGTTCACCGCAAGGCGTTTACCGTGATGGTGAGCGTGTCCGGGTCGCCTGCCTGCACCGCTCCGCTGAAATCGGGGCCAGGGGAGACGTCGTCGTAAGGGAACGCGTAACCCCGGTTGTCCGGCAGTTTGCTGTGCACGATCCGGGCGTAGTGGTTGGTTTCCGGATTCTGGTAGAATTTCGCCGGGTCCTCGCCGGTCGGCTGTTTCGGGTTGTCGCGCAGGGTGGTGCGGTTCAACGCCGCCGCCAGCCGGGGGACGATCGCCTTGCGTGCGTCGCTGTCGCCTTGCTTGATGGCGAACGGGCCGCTGTCGCAGCTCCACACGTCCGGCGTGGCGGGCTTCTCGAATCGTTCGCCGTTGTTGAAGGCGAGCACGCCGTCCGCGCCGACCTGGCCGGTGAACGCGCCGAGCCCGGGAACCTGGGTGTCGACGGTGAGCGTCCCGCTGGTGTATTTCTGCCATACCTCGTCGATGTAACCGTCGAGGTATCCGCCGAACTGGTCGGCGCGGTAATGCGCCGACAGGGCGCGCAACGGCTTGCCGTCGCCGCCGGTTTCGATGAGCGTGCCCCATTTGCCGCCCTGGGCGTTGAGCGCGTCGCAGATCGGGTCGAGCGAGCGGGCCGGAAGGCCGGGCACGGTCTGGTCGCCGGAGCCGGTCGTAGTGAGGTGCAGGCCGATCGGGATCGCGACGAAGTCGACGTAGCTGATGTTGGCGAACAGCACGTCGTTGTTGAAGGTGAATTCGCAGAACGACCAGTTCCGGTGGTAATTCGGGTCGTCGGCGGCGAGGAAACTCGGGTGCACGAGCGCCGGGCCCTGGTTGACGAAGAAGTCGAGTTTGCTGTCGAGGACGACGTAGATCCGGGCCGCGTACATTTTCGGGACAGTGACCTGGGAAAGCGACTTCAGCGGGATCGCGCAGTCCTCGTCCAGCGGGGTGTGGTCGCTGCCCGGGGACGGCGGATAGTAAGGCGTCCCATCGGCTTTCAGGATGACGAGCCGGTTGTCCAGCGTGGTGCCGGTGATGTACGCGTATGCCTCGCTGGCGCCGGATCGGTCGTCGAAAGCGACCTTCGCGGTGTCGGGAGTGGTCGCGGAGGCGAACGCGGAGTTCCAGAGTGGAAATGTCGCGGCTGCCGCGGATGCGCCGAGGAATGCCCGCCGGGAAATCAAGGAAAACCGCCTCCTGGAGTCGTGCCCTTTTCCGGTGACCGGCACGCTAGTCACGGCGCGGAGACGGGGTCAACGAACGCGGGAGAAATTGGCTGGTTTTGTCATTCCCGGCGGCAGTCCTCGGCGCGCACTGAGGCACGGGCCGCCGCCACGGCCCGTGCCTCAGTGTCTGTTGTGGACTGTGCGGGTCAGCTGACCTGCAGGTCGATACAGGCGTAGAAGGCGTTCGCGGTGTCCGCGATGTTCCAGACGGCGAGCACCGTCTGCCTTCCGGTGTGCCCCTTGAGGTTCACGTTGTGGGTGACCGTCGCCGGGGGCTGCTGGCCGCCGCCGTTCACGGTGGCGATCTTGTCGTTGCCGATCCAGTACTCGTAATTGGACGTGCGGTGCCGGGCAGTGAACTTCCAGGTGAAGGCCACCGAGGAACCGACCGGCGTCGCCTTCCAGCCCTTGTTGTTGTCGTTCAGCTCGGCGAACTGGGCATTGCCGCCATTGCAGCTGTGCAGCCCCTTCGGCCCTTCCACGCTCTGCGGTTCGTACTTGATCTGGCCGCAGGACACCGTTCCCTGCGCGCACTGGGCCTGCCGGCTCGCCGGCGCGTTGACATACCCGTGCGCGCTGGCGATTCCTGCCGGGCTGATCAGCACGAGCACCGGCGCGATCGCCGTGCCTACCGCGGCGGCGACGAGTTTCCGGTTCGCTTTCATGGGCAGCTCCTTCGGGGAATGCTCTTTTTCCGGTGCGGGTACGACAAAGCGACGCACCGGCTTTCCGGGAGCCGGCCCGCACCAGGAGAGAGCGAAGGGGGTGGGCTTCTTGGTCTAGACCATACGCCCGGGGCTCGGGAAAGGTCAACAGCTGGCAAAGAAAGGCGCACTCGCGGTTATCTGTCAACGTTGTCAAGCAAGACCACTGTCTCTTGTGGTGCTTGCCAGTCGGCTTCCGCGGATTGCGCCGGACGAGTGGCAAGGGCGCGGATCATGGCCACCCAGCGTGATTCCTTCTGCTTGCGACTGTCTATAGTGGACAGTGCGAAGCTGCGCGGGCGCACGGAAATCGGTGGAGCGGGGTGATCCGGTGCAGCGATTCTGCCCGGCCTTCGAAATCCCCGACTTCCGGAGGGTTGAACAGATTCGGCCGGGAATGCTGAACTGGACGGTTGGGTGTTCGCGCGGACGGGGACGGTTTCGTCTTCGCGGCGGGTCATTTCTGCCGGGTCGGGTCGTGCGGCTGGCAATAGCGTCGGCAAGACGGGCGGCTCGTTCCGGAGGCGGGGGCTGGTGTCGGTCGGTGCTGGTCTCCGATCTGCGGATCGCCTCGGGTGCCGTGCGGGTGGCCGCTGGCGAGCGCGGGATGCTGCGTGGGACCGCGCTGGCCGCGGCCAGTTCGGCCGTCAGTGCGGTCAGGTTGTCTTCCGGCTGGTCAGGCGGGCGAGCCCTGGCGATCGGGTCGTCACGACGGGATTCGGCAATGCATGCGCGAGATCCAGTCAGGCGGGGCGGCGGGGATCGCAACCTGGTGGGTTTTGTCCTGCCGGACGAGGTCGTCGATGCTGCGCAGGCCCGGGGCAACGCGTCCGGACGACGCGGCGTGGAGCGGCCTCATCGCGAGCTTCTCTCCCCGGGTCGGCAATTCGTGCGGTCAATGGCCGGGGCCTCCCGGTGCTGCGGCATCCCGAGGCCGGAGAACTGACGGCGCGGACCGAAGTGCTTGCCCTGATGGAGAATCCGGACCAGGGAGTACTGATCCGCTGGGCGGCGGGCGGTGTCGCCCAGGCCGCGTTGACCCCCTTGCCCACCGGCTGACCGCGGCCCCGGTCAGGATTGCCGGGAGGGAGCCAACGGGGGATTGCCCCGCCGTCGCGCGCGGTAGGCCGCGGCCTTCATCTTGTTCCCGCAGGTCGCCATAGCGCACCATTCGCGCCGCGATCCGCGCGAATGATCCAGGTAGACCTGCGTGCACTCCGGGCGTCCGCATTCCTTGAGCAGATCCGCGTCCGGGCCGCCCAGAATCGTCACCGCGATCCGCGCCACCGTCGACAGCGCCTGTCCCGCGGTCGCCTGGACGTGCCGTCCGGTCCGGCTCAGTTGCGGAACCGCGTCGGGCTGCGCGGCCGCCTCGTTGACCAGGGCCAACGCCTCCGGGTCGTATTCCTGGCCGACCAGCCGGGCCGCGACCAGCGCATAGATCGCTTCCCGGACCGCGATCGCCCCGGCCAGGTCGGCGGCCGTGCTCCCCGGATCGGTGTCGGTGACGCCAGACTCCCGGAACCAGGCGTCCAGGCTGCGCGGCGACCCCAGCATCTCCGCCGGCTCATCGTTGCGGCGGGCGCGCAGCGTGCCGACGAAGTCCAGTGCCGGGTTCCCGCAGGGGAAGGCGTGCTCCATGCGCACCAGTCTGACAGGTGATGAATCAGGGTGCAAGCAAGGCTAACCGCTCTAGGGGGTTATGAGTAGCAGGTCACAGAAATGCGTAACCATCTTGACCGGTGATGAATGCGCGTGCGAAGGTTCTCTCGTCGCCGAGACCGGCTCGGTCTCCACTCGAAAGGAACAGTCCGATGGACCCGATCACCCTGGTGTTCCGCGAAGTTCTCGGCGCACTGGCGGCGCTCACCGGCACCGTCCTCAGCGGCTTCTGAAATTCTTGGGAAAGGAAAATCATGTCTGAAACCACTTACACCGCCGTCGTCACCACCACCGGCGAGGGCCGCAACGGCGGGCGCGCGGTTTCGTCCGACGGTGCGCTCGACCTGAAATTCGCCATCCCGAAGGAACTGGGCGGCAACGGCGGTGCGACCAACCCGGAACAGCTGCTCGCGGCCGGCTGGTCGTCGTGTTTCATGGGCGCGGTCCGGATCGCCGCCGCGCAGCGGAAGGTGAAGCTGGCCGACCTGGCGGTCGTCGCGGATGTGACGCTGCATCACGGCGATGCGAACTTCTGGCTCAGTGCCGCTCTGCACCTGGAGCTTTCCAGCGTCGACCAGGAGACTGCCGACGCGCTGGCCGCCGCGGCGCATCAGACCTGCCCGTATTCGAAGGCGCTCGGGGGCAGCATCGAGGTCACGGTGGACGCGACGGTGGCCTGATCAGGGCGGTCGGTCGAGGGTGCGGGCGGCACCCTCGACCCGGTGGCTGGGCGCGGCGGGGGCGGTTCGCGGGAGACGGCTGTTCGGTTCGCGTGCGTCTCGGTAGCGCGGGTGCGGCGGTGTCCCAGGTGCGGTGGTGCTGTGGCGGGGCTTGCTGGGCCGGTTCGCGTCCGACTTCAACAGCGGCTCCGAGGGTGCGGGTTGCGCCCCCGAATCACCCCCGCGCTGCCGGAGCCTGCCGAGCCAGCTCGCGCGCCACCTCCACCGCGACCTCGACAGTCCGCGCCGCGAGCGGGGACTGGGCGCCGCGGCCGGGCGGCCAGTGCAGGTAGACCGCGCGCGTGGGAGTGGGGTCGAGGTCGTGCACCTGCAGGTCCGGCCACCCCTCCGGGCCGTGGATCGCGCCGCAGTCGCGGCAGACGACCTGATGGATCGCCAGCCACGGCAGCACGGCGAGGCCCATTCCGGCGCGCACCATCGACAGGATCGTTTCGCTGCCCGCGGACCGGAACACGATGCGTGGCCGGGCACCAGCGTCCGCGAGGGATTTTTCCAGTCTGGGCTGGTCGCAGGTCGCCGGCCAGGCCACCATCGGCTTGCCGTCCAGTTTCCGCGCGGACACCGGGCCCGCCGGCAGGTCTCCGGGAGGCGCGACCACCAGATAGGGGTCTTCCAGCAGCAGGACGTGGTCCGTTTCGTCGCTGATCAGCCCGTCGTAGAACAACAGGTCCAGGTCGCCGAGCCGAGGCTCGTCCGCTTCCGAGAGCCGGATTTCGCAGCGGGGATGCTCCTCCCGCAGCAGGCGCAGCACGGTCGGCAGGATGGCGTGGGAAACGCTTTGCCGGGTGCCGACGTCGATCCGGCCGTCGCCGGCCTTGAACCGGTCGACCGCCTGGCCCAGCGCGTCGGCTTTCGCCAGCACCTCCCGGCCGTGTTCGAGCACCACGGCGCCGAGGGGCGTGATCCGCACCGGCCGCGGGCCGCCCGGCCGGTCGAACACCGCGCCGCCGAGGGCTCGTTCCAGCGCGGCGATGTGCTGGCTCACGCTCGACTGGGTGTAGCCGAGCCGGTTCGCCGCCCGGGAGAACGTTCCCTCCTCGGCGATCGCGAGCATCGTCGTCAGCTGTCGCAGATCGAGGTCGGCCATGGCTATGTATAGCAGATAGCGATGGATATGATCGTAAACAATCGCTTTTATTAATCTCTCGGCGCTTCTAGCGTCGAAGCCATGACAGTCGCAACGATCACCGCCGAGAGAACTCCGGCCAGCAGGTTGCCGTCTCTCGCGTGGGCGCTGGGGGCGTGCCACCTCGTCGCGCGAGCCGGTTCGTTCGTACAGCCGATGCTGGTGCTGTATCTGACGCAGCACCAGCGGATGACCCCGACGGCAGCGGGTGCCGTGGTGGCAGCTGTGGGCATCGGCGACTTCGGGTCGCAACTGCTCGGGGGCTGGCTGGGGGACCGGATCGGGCGGCGGAAGACGATGCTCCTCGGGTTTCTCGGGACGGCGATCGCCTTGGCTGCCTTGGGATCTGCCAGTGCGACGCCGGTCATCTGGGGCACGGCGGCCGGTTACGGTCTCGCTGCGGGGCTCTTCCGCCCGGCGGGATCGGCGGCGGTGGCGGACCTTCCGGCGGAACAGCGAGTGCGGGCGTACAGCCTTCTTTACTGGGCGGCGAATCTCGGATATGCCGTCGCCGCAACGGTTGCCGGGGTGCTGGCGAGTCGCGGCTACGGCTTGCTGTTCTGGTTGAACGCAGTCGCCATGCTGGCCGCGGCCCTGATCGTGGTGACTGCGGTGCCGGAGACCCGTTCGGCCGTGAGCCGCACTCGGCGTGCGCTGCTGCCAGCCTTGCTCGCCGACCGGCTGATGATCACCATGACCCTGATTCACGTGGGCTGCTTTACGTTGCTCATGCAGGCGTTCGCGACCTTGCCGTTGCTGATGACGGCTCAGCGGCTCAGCTCCGCCACCTACGGCGCTGTGCTTGCTCTCAACGGGCTCGCCATCGTCGTCCTGCAACCGGTGGCCGTCGCTGTGCTGGCGCATCGCAACCGCGCGACGGTGCTTGCCGCTTCGATGTTGCTGGCGGGGCTGGGCGGCGGTCTGGCCGCCGTTACGCAGAGCACTGCTGGCTATGCCGTCGCGGTCCTCATTCTCAGTCTCGGGCAGATCGGGCTGGCGGTTCAGTTCGGCGCTACGTTCGCTGCCCTCGCGCCGACCGATCTGCGCAGCGGGTACATGGGCGTCGCTTCGAGCGCGTGGAGCCTCGGCGCGGTCCTGGGCCCGATGATCGGCACGGCGTTGCTGGAGCAGGCCGGACGGATGTGGCTGGGTGTCGTGGCACTGGCCGCCGGACTCCTGCTTTTCCTGGCACAGCAAGCAGTTTCCGGATCCCTTCGTGACCGCACCCAGCGTTGATCAACCGAAAGGAACGCACCGATGACCACCATGACCGACAGCGAATGGCGAGCCTTCCTCGCCGAGGGAACCCGACTGGCCCACCTGGCCCTCTCCCGCGCCGACGGACGCCCGCACGTCACTCCGATCTGTTTCGTCCTCGACGGCGACGAACTCGCCTTCGCCCTGTCTCCGGGGAGCGTCAAAGGCAAAAGCCTGGCGCGGGACGGACGCGTCGCGGTCTGCGTCAGCGACGAGCGGCAGCCGTACAGCTTCGTGACCATTGAAGGACAAGCGCGAATCTCAGCCGAGCCGGACGAGGTCAAGCGTGTCGCGGCGGGGATCGCGGGCCGGTACTACCCCGATCAGTCCGCTGCGGACCTCGCCGAATCGTTTGTCCACGGCGGATTCACCGCGGTGCGGATCAGCATCGCGCACGTCATCGCCCAATCCGGCCTCGGCTGAGTTTCAGCGCAACCGCGCCCCGGCCCGCTCGAGTGCAGCCAGCACCTTCGAGCGGGCCGCGGCGATTTCGCCCGCGGTCAGCGTCGCGGAACGCGGGCGAAGGGTGACCCGCAAGGTGAGCGACCGGTGATCCGCCGGAATTCGCGAACCCCGGTACTCGCCGACGTAGGCCACCCGCTGCACCAGGGCGTGCGCCTGTGTCGCGGTGTCGGCGACCAGCGACCACGGCACGGTGTCGGCGGCGAGGACGGACAGGTCGAAGTCCGACTCCGGCAGATCGCCGACCGGGACGTAGCGGTTCTCCCGCGACGGGTGCGTGCGCAGTGCGTCGAGGTCCAGTTCGACGCATGCGATCGCGCCCCGGCCGATGCCCGCCGCCCGGAGCACAGCTGGCCGGACCAGCGCGATCGTGCCGACAGGGCGGCCGTCCGCGTGACATGCCAATCGTGCTGATTGGTCAGTCCAGGCCAGGTCGGGTGCCCCGGACAGGTCCAGCGAGGTGAGATGGCAGTGCCGGCGGATCAGCTCGGCCAGCCCTTTGGCCCGGCGGAACAGGTCGGTTCCGTCTGGTCCGGCGAGCAAGATTCCGGCAGAGGTCCGCTCGGCCGGGGCGAAGACAGCGCCGACTTCGCAGAGACTGAACTCGTCGTAGTAGCGCAGGTTGGCGGCTGCGGCTTCGAGCAGGTTCGGGACCAGTGCGGGGCGCAGCCGGCTGCGGTCCGGGGCTGGGGGATGGTCGATCGTCAGCTTGGCGTCCAGTCCGCACGCGGTGAGCAGGTGATCGGCGGACCACGGGTACGTCAAGACTTCCGTCGCTCCGCCGCGGGCGGTCAGCACCTCCCGGACCTGACGGCTCAACGGCGGCCGGTTCGGGCGCGGGGCGAGTTCCACGACGGGCCGTCGCGCGGGCAGTGCGTCGAAGCCGTGGATCCGCGCCAGCTCCTCGACGATGTCCACCGGCAGCGAGAGATCGCCGGTCGAGCGCCACGACGGAGCGACGACCCGCAGCAGCTCGCCGGTGATCTCGGTGGTGCAGCCGAGGGCGCGGAGGATGCGGAGGATCTCGTCCGGGGGCAGCCGGACGCCGATCCGCTGTTCGATCTCTGTCAGGCTTACCTCGATTTCGGCTCGCCGAGTGGCGGAGAGGACGATGTCTTCCTCTCCGAGCGCCACAGCTGACGGGTCGGTCTCGGTCAGGAGGTGGAGGAACAGGTCGGCGGCTTGGTCGGCGCGCTGAGTGTCGAGTCCTTTCTCTTGGCGTACGGAAGCTTCGGTCCGAGCACCGCGGCGGGCTTGGCTCGGGACCAGCGTCGGTATCTCCAACACGATGGAGTCGCCGGACGCGCGGACGTCGCTCGGCTGTCCGATTGCGTACATCACGTAGGAACTCAGGTCGGCGCACAGATTCTGGCTCGGTTCGCCGATTCTGCGGAGCCGGTCGCGGACGAAATCCGGAGCTGGGACGGAACTGTCTACTGTGCACTGAAGTGCCAGGATTCGCTGGTGCCAGGAAGGATCTGCCGCGCGGACGAGGCCGGTGGTGCGCGGCGGCCGAGGGATGCGGGGGAGTGAGGCCAGTGATAGTCCATAGAGGACAGACAGCTCGCGTGCGATTCCGTAGTGTCCCCACAGGTCGGGGCGGTTGGTGAGCGATTTGTTGTCGATCTCGAAGACGACGTCGCCGTCGACAGTGTCGTAGCCCTCGACCTCGACGGTTTTCAAGGTCAGGTCGTGCGCTAACCGGTCCGGCGGACAGTCGGGCAGCGGCACGTAGTCGGTGAGCCATTCCCGGGAAATCTTCACGACGGCAAGGCCTTTCAGGAGAACTGAGAGAGGAAGCGCAGGTCGGCGCTGTGCATAGACCGGACGTCGCCGATGCCGTAGCGCATCATCGCGAGCCGGTCCAGTCCGACGTTGAGATAGCAGCCGGACCACCGCGCCGGGTCGAGTCCGGCGGCGCGCAGCACGTGCGGATGCGGGCTGCCGCCGGGCATGACCTCGAGCCAGCCGGTCCGCCCGCAGGTGCGGCAGCCGCGCCCGGCGCACACCTGGCAGATCATGTCGATCTCGAAACCTGGCTCTACGAAAGGGAAATACCCGGCGCGCATCCGTGTCCGCACCGGTTCGCCGAACACTGTGCCGAGAATGGTGTCGACCAGGAACCGGGCGGTGGCGAGCGGGACGGTCTCGTCCACTGCCAGCACCTCGTACTGGAAGAACGCCCGCTCGTGCCGGGCGTCGGTGCTTTCGTTGCGGTAGACCCGGCCCGGGTAGGCGATCCGGACCGGCGGTTCGTGCGTGCTCAGGTACCGGACGCTCGCGCCGGTCAGATGCGGGCGCAGGCACCGGCCGTCGGTCAGCCAGTAGGTGTCCATGCTCTCGCGCGCCGGGTGGTCGGCGGGGAAGTTCAGCCGGTCGAATTCCGCCTCGCCCGAACTGATTTCCGGACCCTCGACGATCTCGAAGTTGAGTGCGCGGAAGGCGTCGTCGAGGTCGTATCTCAGCTGGGTGACCGGATGCAGTCCGGCGGTCGGCGGTGCGATGCCGGGGACGGTGGGGTCGAGCGGATGGTCCAGTGCCGGTTCGGCGGCCAGTTTCTCCTCGATGAGGGAAGCAATGCGTTGGTGCGCCTGGGAAAGCGCGCGACCCAGCTGTTTCCGGGAGGACGGGTCGCAGCGGCCGAGTTCGCGGCGTACGGCGGCGAGCGGACTGGACTTGCCGAGCACGGAACGGCGCACGTCGGCGACGGCGGCTGCGGTGCTGGCCTTCGCGAGGTCGGCGAGTGCGGCCTCGGTCAGCGCGGCGATCCGGCGCAGCGTCGAGGCTGGTTCAAGGGTGTCCACGGGAGGGGTTCCTCACTTCGGGTCGTGAAGTACTGGACTTCACCCCCGGGCAGTGAGGGGAGACGCGAGGCGTCAGCGGGCGGAACCCGGCGCGCACGCGCAGCCCCCGGGCACTGCCCGGGGGCGAAGAAATCGCTGCGCACGCATACGGCCATCATGGCACGTCCGCCGCGCGCACGGCAAACGCCGTGCGGGGCCCTGAGGGAATCAGGGGCGGCGAAGGTTCCCCTCACGACAGCAAAGTGAGGGGAACCCAGACTCCCTCAGGGTTCCCCTCACGGACAGCGGGTCAGTGTCCGACGGCGGCCCGGACGGATTCCTTGAGCGAGCCGAGCGTCGCGATCACCGCGGTGGGTTCGTAGCCGCAGTGCGCCATGCAGTTGGCGCAGCGCGGGTCCTTGCCGCGGCCGAAGTTCTCCCATTCGGTGGTTTCGATGAGTTCCCGGTACGTCTTCGCGTAGCCGTCGTCCAGCAGGTAGCACGGACGCTGCCAGCCGAGCAGCGAATAGGACGGGATGCCCCACGGCGTGCATTCCAGGTCGCGTTTGCCCTCGAGGAAATCGAGGAACACCGGCGAATGGTTGAGCCGCCAGCGTTTCCGGTTGCCGCCGCCGAAGGCCTTGGCGAACAGTTCCCGGGTCTGCTGCACGCCGAGCCAGTGGTCCTGGTCCGGCGCCTTCTCGTACGCGTACCCCGGCGAGATCTGCATGTTGTCGACGCCGAGGTCGTTGAGGTAGTCGAGGACGTCGATGACGTCCTGCGGGGTGTCCCCGGTGAAGAACGTCGTGTTCGTCATCACCCGGAAGCCCTTTTCCTTGGCGAGCTTGATCGCGTCGACCGCCGCCTGGAACCCGCCCTCCTTGCGCACCGAAGCGTCGTGCCGTTCTTCGAGCCCGTCGATGTGCACCATCCACGCGAAATTGCGGTGCGGCTTGAATTTGTGGATGTGCTTGGGCAGCAGAAGCGCGTTGGTGCACAGGAAAATGATCTTGTTGCGGTCGAGCAGCTGGCGGGTGATCTCGTCGATCTGCGGGTGCATCAGCGGTTCGCCGCCCGCGATCGACACCATCGGCGCGCCGCTCTCCTCGATCGCCCCGACCGCCTGCTCCACCGGCATCCGCTGTTTCAGCAGGGTGTGCGGCTGCGCGATCTTGCCGCAGCCGCCGCATTTGAGATTGCACGCGAACAGCGGTTCCAGCTCGACCAGGAGCGGGAATTTCTCCTTGCGCAGCAGCTTCTGCTTCATCAGATAACCGCCAAGTCGAAGAGACTGGCGCAACGGCATGGCCATCGCTCAGAGCACCTCCCGAGGTAGGGTGAACGTCATTTCTTCCTTCGTCAGCGTGTTCTCCGCGACGCTGACCGGCCCCAATCCGCGCAGGGCCTCGACCGTTTCGTCGACAAGGCGCGGCGGCGCCGACGCCCCCGCGGTGAGCCCGATCCGCCGGGCCCCGGCGAGCCGGCGCAGGTCGACGTCGCCGCAGCTGTCCACCAGCACCGCCGGGGTTCCCTCGCGTTCGGACACTTCCACCAGCCGGCGCGAGTTGGACGAATTCCCGGATCCCACCACCAGCACCAGATCCACGTCGCGGGCGATCGCCCGCAGCGCCTGCTGCCGATTGGTGGTGGCGTAACAGATGTCGTCCTTGCGCGGCGCGGAAAGCCCAGGGAATCGTTCGCGCAGCACGGACGCGATTTCCTCGGCCTCGTCGAGCGCCAGCGTGGTCTGCATGGTGTAGGCGGTCCGCGACGGGTCTCGTGCGGTGACCGTCCGAGCGGCCGCCACATCGCCGACGACCACCACGTTCTCGGGTGCCTCGCCGACGGTGCCTTCGACTTCCTCGTGCTCGGCGTGTCCAATGAGGAACACGGTCTCGCCGCGACCGGTGTAACGGCGGACTTCGTTGTGCACCTTGGTGACCAACGGACACGTCGCGTCCACTACGGACAGTCCGCGATCAGCCGCCGCGCGCCGGACAGCCGGGGAAACGCCGTGTGCGGCGAACACCAGCGTCGCGCCTTCCGGAACTTCCTCCACCTCGTCAACGAACACCGCGCCGAGACCCTGCAACCGGTGCACGACATGGGTGTTGTGCACGATCTGGCGTCGGACGTACACCGGTGGCCCGTGCTTCTCCAGCGCCCGCTCGACGATCTCGATCGCCCGCTCCACTCCGGCGCAGAACGAGCGCGGGCTCGCCAGCAGCACCGTGCGAGGTCCTGCCGCTTCGGCCCACTCGGTGAGCGCGGGAGCGGCCCGACGAAGACTTCGCAGTCCAGCGAGTCCATTCGAGACCGTCGAAGGGTGAAGCAGCGGTTCGCCGACGGTGTCCACAATGGCCCGAACCACAGCGAACGGCTCACCGCTAGCAGCAAGCCACGCGGACTCCATGTCGACAGCGAGCGCACCAGTCGCCGCCAGCGACGCCCGTTCGCGCTCCCGAACCACGCGCGAACTGCCGACGACCGGTCCGACGTGGACAGTGAGCCCAAGCCGTCGCAAGGCACCGGCCAGCAACGGGGCAGAGGGCACCGTTACAACACCGGAAGGACCGCGTACCTCGGTGGCGACTACCACGTCCCCCGGCCGTACCTCCGGGGTGAGACCGCCGCCGACCCCCGCCACGATCCGCGGCCCGGACGGAAGCCGGGCCGCAGCGGCGGCGGCCCGGCGAGGTCCGAGTCCGGTGTGGACTGTCCGCGGGCCGGGCCCGCGCAGCGCGGCCTGTTCGATCCGCAACGGGGTGCAGACGATCGGTGTCATGACCCGCCCCGGACATAACGGCCGAGCGCGGACAGCGGGAACACCACGCGGTACAGGTGGTACGAAAGGTAGAAGTCGCCCGGGAACCCGGTTCCGGTGTGCTTGTCCTCGTCCCAGCCGCCGTCCGGCCGCTGTCGTTCGCACAGCCACTCGACGCCCCGGCTGACCACTTCGGACTCCCGCTCCCCGGCGGCGAGCAGTGCCAGCAAGGCCCACGCGGTCTGCGACGGCGTCGAATCACCGCGCCCGGCCCACGCCCGGTCCTGGTACGACCGCAGGTCCTCGCCCCATCCGCCGTCCTCGTTCTGGTGCTCGGCCAGCCATTGCACCGCGCGCCGGATCCGCGGATCCGACCCGGGGATCCCGGCGGCCGCCAGCGCGGGCACCACGGCACCCGTGCCGTACACGTAATTCGCGCCCCAGCGGCCGAACCACGACCCGTCGTCCTCCTGGCTGTCCAGCAGCCAGCGCACCCCGCGACGACATTCGCGCGTATCGGATTTCCCTTCCGCCGCCAGCATTTCGACCACGTGCGCCGTCACGTCGGCGGACGGCGGATCGATCACCGCGCCGAAATCGCAGAACGGCAGCCTGGTGGTCAGCACCTGCGTGTTGTCCGCGTCGAACGCGCCCCATCCGCCGTCGCTGGACTGCATTCCCTCCAGCCACGCCACACTCCGGTCGACCGCCTCGCGGATCCGCAGGTGATCCGGTTTGCCCATCCGCCGCAGCGCGAGCACCACCTCGGCGGTGTCGTCGGTGTCCGGGTAGCCGTCGTTGGCGAATTCGAACGCGAATCCGCCCGGCTTCAGCGAAGGCCGCCGCACGGCCCAGTCGCCCGGCACCCGGATTTCCTCGCCGAGCATCCACTCGGCGGCGCGCACCAGGGTTTCGTCGCCGGGGGAGACACCCGCGTCGAGCAGCGCGGTCATCGCCAGCGCGGTGTCCCACACCGGAGATTGGCACGCTTCGAGCCGGCGCACCCAGCCCTGGTCGGTTTTCTCGCGGATGGTGAACCCGTCCAGCCCGGCGATCCCGGCCTTGAGCGCGGGATGGTCGAGCGGGTAGCCGAGCAGGTGCAGCGCGAGGATCGAGTACACCCACGGCGGCTGGATCCCGCCCCACGAACCGTCTGCCTCCTGCCGCGCCAGAATCCACTCCGCGGCCTGCTTCATCGCGAGCTTCCGCACTGGGTTGAGCGGCAGTTTGGCGTAGGCGTGCAGTGCGGTGTCGAGGTTCTGGAACACGCCGTCCCACGTCCACGGCGCGCGGGTTTTCGGCGGGCGCTTGCCGGTGCGCAGTTCGTCCACAGTGAACGGCAGCTTCCGCACCGGCCGCAGGGTGCCGACGATGGTCAGCGGCACGATGGTCTGCCGGGCCCAGCAGGCGAAATCGTAGACGTTGAGCGGGAACCACGACGGCAGGAAGATCAGCTCGGGCGGCAGGCTCGGCAGATCGTCCCACGACCACTGGCCGACCATCGCGAGCCAGATCCGGGTGAACACCCGGGTCGCCTCGATCCCGCCGTGCTCGCGGATGTACTCCGCGGCCGAGGCCAGCCACGGCGCGTCCGCCGGGTCGCCGGCCAGCCGGAGCGCGACCCACGCCTCGACCGTGGTGGACAGGTCGGCCGGGCCGTCCGGGAAGTTGGCCCAGGTGCCGTCGGCGCGCTGCTGCGAACGGATCCAGCGCGCGGACTCCTCGGCGATCTGCGGGGTGAGGACGCCGAGGAAGTGCCGCAGCAGCAAGTCTTCGGCGTCCATGGTGACGTTGGTGGCGAGTTCGCCCTTCCACCATCCGGCGCGGTCCTGTTCGCGACGCAGGAACTCCACGGCGGCGGAGACGGTGTCGGCGGCTGTGCGGGCGGCGGGCGCGGAGGCCCGGGGGACGGTCTGGGTCATCACGCTTCCCTTCCGGCGATGAAACGGGCGATCGAAACAAGATCCGCGCGCGGGCCGGGCGGGACGACGGCCAGCGCTTGCTCCGCGGCGGCGACGTGCCGCGCGGCTTCGGCGGTGGCCCATGCGCGGCCGCCCGCGTCGTCCACCAGCGCGGCGATCCGCGCGAGGTCGGTGTCGTCGTCCCCGGCGAGCCATTCGGCGAGCCTGCGGCCCGCCGCGCCGCCGCGGGTGGTCGCGTAGGTGATCGGCAGCGACTTCTTGCGCGCCCGCAGGTCGGAGTACACCGATTTCCCGGTGACCGCAGGGTCGCCCCAGATCCCGAGCACGTCGTCGACGAGCTGGAACGCCAGCCCGATCTCCTCGCCGAAGACGGCGAGCGCGTCGGCCACCTCGGCGGGCGCGCCGGCCAGCACCGCCCCGATCGCGGCGCTGGCGGACAGCAGCGCGCCGGTTTTCCCGGCGGCCATCGTCACGCATTCGGCGAGCGTGACGTCGTCCCGCTGCTCGAACCCGACGTCCAGGAACTGGCCGTGGATGAGCCGCCGCGTGGTCTCGGTGAGCAGCCGCCCCGCCGCGACCGCGTGCGGGGAACCGCTGTCCAGCACCACTTCCTGGGCGAGCGCGAGCATCGCGTCCCCGGTCAGGATCGCGCTCGCGGACCCCCACAGTGCCCACACGGTCGGCCGGTGCCTGCGCTCGGTGTCGCCGTCCATCAGATCGTCGTGGACGAGCGAGAAGTTGTGCACCAGTTCCACCGCGACCGCGCCGGGCACGCCCGCTTCCACCGGCGCGCCCGCGGCCTGCGCGGACACCACGGCGAGCGCCGAGCGCACGGCCTTGCCGCCGTTGCCTTGCACCGGCACGCCGTTCGGGTCGGTCCAGCCGAGGTGGTAGGCGCTGATCGCGCGGCTGGTCTCGTCCAGCCGCTCGACGGCGGCGCGCAACGCTGGCTGCACGACGTCGCGGGCGCTGCCGAGCACCGGCGGCACCGCTGAGCGGACAGGTGTCGTCTTCGCGGCAGAAAATACGTCGGCGGTCATGCTCCGACTCCCTCCCTCTTACCGTTGTGCTGAAGAAGGGCGGCGGCCGCGGCTGCGCCACTGCGCGCGGCGCCCTCCATCGTCGCGGGCCATCCGGTCGCGGTCCACGCGCCCGCCAAGTACAGCCCGGGCAGGGCGGTGCGCGCGGGCGGGCGCAGCGAGGCGGTGCCGGGACCGGGCCGGAACGTCGCGTGCCGCTCGCGGGTGACGAAAAAGTCGAGCACCTGCGCGCCGCGCGCCTCGGGCAGCAGCGTCAGCAGTTCGGGCAGCAGCTGCTCGCGCAGTTTCGCGGTGGGCAGGTCGATCTGCGCGTCCGCGGCGGACAGCGACATCGCGAGGTACTGCCCGGAGTCCAAACCGGACTGCCGGGTTCGGTCGAACACCCATTGCACCGGGGTGCGCACGCCCGCGACGAACGGTTCGTCGATCACTTTCCGGTCGAGCACCACGTGCACGTTCACGATCGGCGCGCTGCCGAGCCCGCCGGACCAGCCCGGCGGCAGCCCGATCGCCCCGGCGGGCGCGAGCTGTTCGGTCACCGGCGGGGGAGTGGCGAGAACGACCTGGCCGAACGTTTCCTCGCCGCGGTCGGTGCTCACCTGCCAGCCTTCGCTGATCGCGCGCACCTTCGTGCCGAGCCGGACGTCCGCCCCGGCTTCGAGAAGCCGTTCCTGGGCGGGATCGCCGTGCAGTTCCCGCAACGGAACCAGCGACCAGCCGATGTCGGCGGCGGCCGGATCGGTGAGCAGCCCCTCCTGGAACACCGTCGCGGCGAGACTCAGCGACGCGTCGTCGGCGGTCGCGTTCAGCGTCGCCACCCCGACCAGATCCCACAGCGCTTCGATCGCCGACGCGCTCTGGCCGTGCCGCCGCAGCCATTCCCCGAAGGACTGGCGATCCGTGCGGTCCGCCTTCGGATCCACCCGGCGCAATGCGAGCGCGGCGAGCGCGAACCGGGCCCGGTCGAGCGGGCGCAGCGGGTCGTACCGCAACAGCGAGCCGGCCAGGTGCAGCGGCGCGGGCAGATCGTCGCGCCGCAGCCAGGTCGGCCCGGGCGAACCCGGCAGGCGGATCGGGATTTCCAGCCGTGGCTGGAGAATCACCCGATCGGCGACACCGAGCCGGTCGAGCAGCGCGCGATAAGCGGTGCAGCAGCGGAGGAACACGTGCTGTCCATTGTCGACCCGAAGCTCGCCGCGGGTGAACGAATGGGTGAGCCCGCCGAGATGCGGCCGCGCCTCGAACAGCGTCACCGGCCGTCCGGCGTCGGCGCAGGCGAGCGCGGCGGCGATGCCCGCGAGCCCGCCGCCGACCACCGCGACCGAGGCGGTCATCGGCCGATCCCGGTCAGCGCCCGGAACGCCACCACCGCCTTTTCCCGGCCGGACAACGAAAGCCGCCGGTCGAACACGCGCGCGGGCTGTTCGTCGATCCGGTCCAGCAGGGTGCGGTAGATGCCGGACATCGCGGTGCAGCACGCGGCGCTGCGACCGTCCAAAGAGGGCACCAGGCGGAGACCGCGGGAGTACCAGTCGCGAGCGCGCGCGGCGCTGTCGTGGATCAGCGCGGTGAGCCCGCCGCCGGGGTCGGCCAGCTTCCCGTCCGCGCCGACGGACAGCTCGACGCCGAACCGGTCGAGGTCCTCTTTGGGGAGATACACCCGTCCGTTGAGCAGGTCCTCGCGGATGTCGCGCAGGATGTTGGTCTGCTGCAGGGCAATCCCCAGCTCGTCGGCGTACACCGGCGCGTTCGGCTCCGGACGGCTGCCGAACACGCCGAGGCACAGCCGCCCGACCGAACCCGCCACGCACCGGCAGTACTCGACCAGTTCCTCGAACCGCACGTACTCGCGGCCGGTCACGTCCATCTCGACGCCGTCGAGCAATTCCTCGAACGCGCCGAGCGGAATCGGGTACCGGCGCGCCGCGTCGGCGACCGCGACGTACACCGGATCGGCGGTCGCGGACAGGTCGCCGAGGGATTTCCGCACCCCGGCGAGCCCTTGCAGCTTCGCCTCGGCCGACGCTTCGGTGTCGTCGCCGATGTCGTCGATGATCCGGGCCAGCGAGTACACCGCGCACAGTGCCGAGCGTTTGTCGGGCGGCAGCAACCGGATTCCGTAGTAGAAGTTGCGCGCCTGTTCTTTGGTGACCCTCGCGCAGTGCGCGTAAGCCTCGTCCACTGTCGTCATCCGGACCGCCTCCTCGTGCCGACTTGCAGCCACCCCAGCCAACTCAGCAGTCCGGCCCGGCTCGGCCGGACCGGTGCGGACAGCACGTCGCCGCCGCTCGCGCGCAACGCGTCGACCGTCGCGAGCCCGCCCGCGAGGAAGCCGCTCACCGCGAACCGCCCCCAGCCGGACAGCTGCCCGAGCAAATCCGCGCCGCCACCCAGGAGGGTGGCGGCGCGGCCGGTTTCCCACCGCATCAGCGCTTTCATCTCCGGCGACGCGTGCGCGGCGCCCAGCTCCTCCTCGGCCACGCCGAATTCGGCGAGATCCTCCTGCGGCAGGTACACCCGCCCGTTGCGGTAGTCCTCGCCGACGTCCTGCCAGTGCTCCACCAGCTGGAGCCCGGTGCAGATCCGGTCGGACAGCTCGGCGGCGGCCGGGTCGTCCACTCCGAGCAGGCCGAGCACGATGCGCCCGACCGGGTCGGCGGAAAGCCGGCAGTACGCCAGCAGGTCCGCGTAGACCGGATAGCGGTGCACGCGCTGGTCCTGGATGTTCGCCTGGACCAGCCGCTGGAAGGGTTCCTCGGTCAGCCGTCCGGCGCGGATCGCCGGGAGAAGTCCGCGGACAGCGGGATTTTTCGGTTCTTTTTCGCCGAACGCCGCGGACAGGTCCGCGGAGAACTCCTCGAGCAGCGCGACCCGGTCGCCCTCGGCCTCGTCGCCCAGATCGTCCACAGTGCGCGCGACGGAATAGACCGCGACCAGGTCGGCGCGCAGCTTTTCCGGCAGCACCCGCAGGGCCACCGGGAAGTTTTCCGCGCGCCGTTTCTCCCGCAGCCCGGATGTGTCCGGAGTGTTACGGATTGCCGAGGGTGATCTCATCCCCGCCAGTGTCGCGCCCCCGGACGGGCGGCTTCTGCCGCCGGAAAGCGAATTTCGGTGGCTTCGACTTGGCACGAGAGGCCAAAGTGGGGACAGGATGTCCCGAGGCGGCCCGAGGACCCGCTGCCTGCGACGGAAGGACCCCCGGACACATGGGACCAGATCAGGTGACCCGGCTTGACGAACTGGAAACGGTGGTGACCCGCCGGCTTCCCGCCATCCTCAACGAGGTCCGCGACCAGCTCGCGGACGAACATCCCGACTACGCGGAGTTCCTGACCGAAGAACTGGCCGACCTCGTCACCGCCAGCGCGGGGTTCGTCCGGCGGCTGATCGACATGGCGGCCGAACCCGACGAGCGGCTGCCGGAACTGGGGTCCGGCGTCGAGCAGACGGTGTTCGAGGAGATCGGGCGCGCGCAATTCCAGCAGGGCAGGCGGGTCACGAGTCTGCTGTCCGCCTATCGGGTGGGAGCGCGCGTGGCGTGGCGGCACGTTTCGGAAGCCGCGCTCGATCTCGACGTGCCCGCTGAACTGTTCGCCTCGCTCGCCACCACCGTGTTCGCTCTGGTGGACCAGCTTTCGGAATCTTCGCTGCGCGGTTACCTGCAGGAGCAGTCGGACGCGGTGCGCACGCGGGAACGCTTGCGCGACGAACTGACCGCGCTGCTGCTGTCCGACCGCGCGGACAAGGCGGCGGTGCGGGCCGCGGCGATGCGCGCGGACTGGCGGCTGCCGAAGCACGCCGCGGTCGTGCTGGTGGAGGACGAGAACGAACTGGGCCGGGAATTGGTGTTCCGCCTCGAAGACAGCTGCCTGCGGCTGCGCCGGCCCGGTGTCGTCGTGGCGATCGTGCCGGACCCGGGCGGTCCCGGCCGGCGCGCGTGGCTGGCTCGCGCGCTGCGCGGCGGCGGCGCGGTGGTCGGCGCGACGGTGCCGCTCGACCGGCTCCCGGCCAGCCTGCGCATCGCCGAGGTGACCGCGCGCTTGCGCCGCGACCACCTGCTCAGCGACGATCCGGTGTTCGCCGACGAACATCTCGACGCGATCATCGTGCACCGCGACGACCGCTTGCTCGACGTGCTGCGAAGACAAGCCCTCGCCCCGCTGGACGAGCTGAACGAATCCGCGCGGGAACGCTTGTCCACCACGCTCACGTCGTGGCTGCTGCATCTGGGGGACCGCAAGGCGGTCGCGGAGGATCTGCACATCCACCCGCAGACGGTGTCGTACCGGCTCGGCCGCCTGCACGACCTGTTCGGGCCGTCGCTGGACGACCCGGCCGTGCGCGCGACGCTGGTGCTGGCGCTGGCCTGGGGACCGCCCGGCGAAGCCGACGAAACCGCCTGATCGGGGAATTTCCCTGATGCGGCAGCACAGCGGACATGCTTGGGTCTCGTGAGTGGCAATGCCGGTTCTAACCGGCTTTGCCACTCACGAGGCACCCGGGGAGGAGGTTTGCGTGGACCCGTCAGCTTTCGGCGCCGAAGCGTGCCGCGAGCGCGCGGTACACGCCGGGCATCGTGCCGCGCAGCGCGACGGGGATCCGCAGCCAGCGCGGCACGTAGTAGTCGCCTGGATGCGCGGCGGCGCGCACCACGGCGGCGGCGACGCGTTCGGCTCTCACTGGCCGGGGCGTGCTGCGGGTGTAGGGACGGCCGCGGCGTTCGAAGAATTCTGTGCGCACCACGCCAGGAACTACGATTCCTACTGTTACTCCGGTGCCGTGCAACTCGAATCGAAGGCTGTCGGCGAAAGCGTCCACACCGGACTTAGCCGCGGCGTACACCGCTTCCCCGGCGACACCGGTACGCCCGGCGATCGAGGACACGAAAACGATCTGCCCGCGGTTTCGCTCCAGCATCGCGGGCAGCAGCGCGCGAGTCAGGTCGAGCGGTCCGGAGAGGTTCACCGCGACCAGCTGCCGCAGCCGTTCCCCGGACAGTTCCGGCAGGGGACCGGCCCAGCCGACGCCGGCGTTGTTGACGAGCAGATCCACCGATCCGGTGATAGCCAGCGAGCGTTCGGCAAGCTCCGCCGCGGCGCCGGGGTCCGCGAGGTCGGCGGTGAGCACGGTGCCGCCCGTTTCCCCGGCGAGGACGGCCAGCCGGTCCTCGTTCCGGCCGTGCAGCAGCACGTGGACGCCGGAGCGGGCGAGCTGCCGCGCGGTGGCGGCTCCGATGCCGGACGAGGCGCCGGTGACGAGTGCGGTGCGGGCCATCAGGCGGCGGGCAGCGCGGCCGGACTGTGGCCCATGCGCAGCGTGATGCCCGCCGAGCGCAGCGAACGCCGGAACCACCACAGCGAACCGACGATGGCCAGCCCGATCACCGAGTACGAGCCCGCGGTGCTCACCATGAGGAAGTTGCCGACCGTTTCCCGCGCGAGCATCAGCAGCGTCACGCCGCCGTTCACCGCGAACACCAGCCCCCACAGCACCGAGACGCGCTGGAAGAACCGGCGCATTCCGGGGTGCCCGGACAGCGTTTCCGGGAATGCGCAGAAATCGCCGGCCAGCCGCGCGAGCAGCGGTTTGTTGAACGGCGCGGAGACCAGGAACAGGCTGGCGACGAGGAAATTCTGTAGAGTCGGCTGGAGGAAGTACAGGAATGCGCTGCCGGTGGCCAGGCCGAGCACAGTGCGCGCGACCAGCAGGGCCGTGGTCAGCAGCAGCACCGCGGGGATCTTCTTGCGCAGCACGAGCCGGGTGCCGACCACGGCGACCGACCAGCACAGCGCGGCGATGACTCCGCTGTCGAAGCTCACCAGGGTCAGCAGGAGATAGAAGAGACCGGCCGGGACCAGCGTCGATTCGAGCAGGTGCCGGCTCCCGTCCACCACGAGACTGCGGAACGAGGGGAGGTCGATCGTATGGGGGTGTCGCATGCGGGTTCTGCTGCCTCCGGTGCCAACCGGGCGACTCGGCCTCGGACAAGGCTTGAGCATAAGCACGGCGGATGGGGACGGTGTGAGGTGAAGAGTCCGTGACAGTTACGGGGATGTCGCTGGTCGTGGCTGTCCCCGCCGCCGTGGCCGGCGCGGCGTGCATGGGACTCGCGAGCGCAGCGCAGGCCAGGGCGACCAAAGAAGTGGAAACCGGCAAGCCGCTCGACCTGACGCTCTTCAAGCGGCTCGTCGGACGCCCATTGTGGCTCATCGGGATCGCCGCGACCATCCTGGGTCTGGTGCTGCAGCTCGTGGCGCTCGCGTTCGGGCCGTTGCTGCTGGTCCAGCCGCTGCTCGTGACGTCGCTCATGTTCGCCGGGCTGGCGTCCGCGCGGCTGGAGCGCCGCCGCCCGGACCGCACGATGAGTCTCGGCGGATTGCTGTGCGTGGCCGGGCTCGCCGCGTTCCTGGTGGTCGCCCGGCCGAGCGGCAACAGCGAAACGCTCGTCAGCGGCGGCGACCTGCTGCCGCTCGGCATCGCGCTCGCCGCGCTCACCCTGGTCTCGCTTGTTGTTGCCGCGTCAACGAATTCCGGGTCCTGGCGGGTGCTCGGGCTGGCGGTCGCCACCGGCGTGCTCTACGGCCTCACCGCCGGGCTGATGAAGGTGGTCGCCGGGCAGTTCCGGATGGGGATCGGCGAACCGTTCCGGCACTGGACGCTGTATCTGGTGTGCGTGGTGGGGCCCTTGGGATTCCTGTTGAGCCAGAACACGTTCCAGCAGGGCCGGTTCCTGACGCCCGCGCTCGCCGTGATCACCGCGCTCGATCCGCTGGTCGGCGTCGCGATCGGGCTGTCGTGGATGGGGGAATCGGCCGACGGCAGGCCGCTCGCGCTGTTCGGCGAGGCGCTGGCCGGGCTGGTGATCGTGGTCGGGATCGCGCTGCTGTCCACGCGCGCGTCGCATTTGTCGGCGGAGTCGGAAATCCCGCCGGAACAAGAGGAAACCGCATCGGACGAGCCCGGGCAGCGGCCCGATTCGGACCCGGACGACGGGTACGGCCTCGCCGGGACCGCTTGCTAGCGAAGAGGGGGCAGCGTTGGAGCGCGTGCTGATCGTGTCCGCGAACATGGGGCAGGGGCACAACGCCACGGGACGCGCGCTCGAGGACGCGGTGCGGGATCGCTGGCCGGACGCGACAGTCGAATGGATCAACGCGCTCGAACGGCTCGGCCCCGGTTTCGAAGGGCTTTTCCAGCGGATTTACGTCGCCAATGTGGAAAGCGTCCCGTGGCTGTACGAGTTCTTTTACGGCGCGATCTGGCGGATTCCGTGGTTCGCCGCCGCGTCGCGGTGGTTCACGGCCTCCTGGTGCGGGCGGCGGCTCGCGAAACCGGTCGCCGAATTCGCGCCGGACCTGGTGCTCTCGACGTATCCGATGGGCACCGCGGGCCTGGCGTGGCTGCGGCGCAAGGGAAAACTCGGCGTGCCGATCGGTGCGTGGGTTTCCGACTTCGCGCCGCATCCGTTCTGGGTTTACGGCGCGGCCGATCTGACCATGGTGATGCACGACGTCGCGGTCGCGCCCGCGCTGCGCTCGTCGCCCTCGGCGCACGTCGGGGTGTCCGCGCCGCCGGTGCGCGCGGTGTTCCGGCCCGGCGACCAGACGGCGGCGCGGCAGGAACTGGGGCTGCCGCCGGACGCGTTCGTCCCGCTGGTTTCGTGCGGCTCGCTGGGTTTCGGCGAGATCGAGACCACGGTGCGGGAGCTGCTGGCGGCGGACCCGTCGGTCGTGCCGATCGCGATCTGCGGACGCAACGACGCGGCGGCCGCCTCGCTGCGGGCGCTGGACGAACCGCGGCTGCGCGTGGTCGGCTGGACGGACCAGCCGGAGGCGTACACCCTCGCGGCGGACGTCGTGGTGACGAACGCGGGCGGGGCGACGTCCTTGGAGGCGCTGGCGTGCGGACGTCCGGTGCTGATGCATCGCCCGATCGCCGCGCACGGCAAGGCCAACGCCCAGTTGATGGCCGCGGCAGGGCTCGCCCTGGTGTCCACAAAGGACGGTGAGCTGGCGGAGACGGTGCGCGGCCTGCTGGCCGAACCGGAACGGCTCAAGGAGATGGCAGAAGCGGTCGCCCGGCACTGCGAGACGGCCACCCCGCTGACGACTGCCTTGGCATCGCTGGTTTCCGCGCCGTTGAACCCGCCGACGCAGCGGCTCCGGCCGGAGGACGCGCTGTTCGTGCACGTGGCCACTCCGGAGGTGCCGCAGCAGGTCGGTGCGGTGCTGCTGTTCGACCCCAAGGCGGACGGCACCCCGGTCACCCGCGCGGACGCGGAGCATCTGCTGGCGGCGACGCCCGGTTTGCGGACGCGGCTGCTGCCCGGCAGCGGGTTGTGGCGGGCACGGTGGCAGGAAGATCCGGGGCGGACGTCGGCGGAGGTGCTGACGTCGGTGCGGGTCGGCCCGGACGCGCCGTTGGACGCGGCTTTGACCCGGGAGATGGACGCGTTTTTCTCGGAGCCGGTGTCGCCGGAGCATCCGGTGCGGGCGCGGCTGGTGACCGGGATCGAGGGGGAGCAGGGGGCGTTGCTGATCGCGCTGCACCACGCGGCCAGCGACGGGATCGCGGTGATCAGTGCGCTGGTGGGGCAGGCGCGGGGAAAGGAGCCGCTGGAGCCGGTGGCGGTGCCTCGGCGGAAGGGCTGGGGGAGCCGCCCCAATGTGGCATTGGGTGCTTCTGACGCACCGAATGCCACATTGGGTGCTTCTGACGCACCCAATGTGGCATTGGGGCGCACCAGGGCTCACCCCGGGCGGAGTGCGGTGCGGGCGGGACTCGCCCGGCTGGCAGGCCCGGTCCGCGAGGTGCTCGCCCGGATGGCGGCCCCGGTGTGGCACAGGCTTGAAGGGCCAGCGGGATCGGCTGGCAGTTCTGGCGTCGCCGGATCCGCCCGCGCCAAGCCCGGCGCGGATCGCCGACCCCGGAGCCGCGCCACCGACCCCAGCCGGGCGAAATCCCAGTCCGGCGGCACAACCCGTGATCAAATCACCGACCTGGCCCGGGGCGTCTGGACCCTTGCCCGAGCCGGTGCCGCGCCCCGGGTCCACTGGGACAAGCGCATCGGCAGCCCCCAGCGGCATTTCGCGCGGGCCCATCTGTCCGCCCCCGAGGTCCGGAAGGCCGCGCGGCGGACGGGGGTGCCGACGACCAACCTCGTCCTCGCGCTCGTCGCCGAGGCCTTGCATCGTGAACTGGGTGTGAACGCACCGGATCGGCTCCGGGTGCTGATCCCGATGTCGGTCCGCGACACCGGAACCTTCCGCCAGCTCGGCAACCACACCGGCGCGGCGTCAGTAGACCTGCCGACCGGTGCGATGTCCCTCTCGGAACGGGTACGGGCGACCGACCGGATGCTGTCCGACCAGGTCGGCCACGGCGCGCCCCGTGCGGGCAACGCTGTCGTGCGCGTGCTCGGCGTGCTGCCTCCGGCGCTGCACCGCCGCGCGGCCAAGCTCGTCTACCGCGGCACGTGGTTCAGCGCCATCGCCTCGGTGCTTCCCGGCGCGCGGTCGCCGGTGGTGCTCAACGGTGCGCTCGTCCGCACGGTCTACCCGGTCTTGTCGCTGGCTCCCGGGGTCCCGGTCGCGGTCGGGATCATGACGTGGGCGGACCGGTTCACCGTCTGCGTCACCGTGCCCGCCGGGCAAGAGGATCGCGGGGACCGGCTGGCGGCCGCGGTCGCGGAGGCGTTCGGCCGGGTGTAGTCACCGCGAGAAATGCGTGCGCGGACGGGGAAGAAGTTCGCCGTCTACTTCGATGTCCACCATCTCATTGTAGAACGCCACCAGCCCGGCGATGGGCAGGACCGCCGCGGCCGGGTAGGCGTACGTCCAGGCGAGGTGCTCGTGGAGTACGTCGCCGACGCGGACGGACCAGTAGCCGGACGTCTCGCCCTTGTACGGGCAGGCGGTGACCATGCCGGGCTCGGCGACCAGGTGGGTGAAATCGACTTCGGTGCGGTTGCAGTAGTACCGGGTCGGGAGGCCGGTTTCGAACAGCAGCACCGGGGACGACGATTCCGCCAAGGTCACGCCGTCCAGCCGAACCCGGACGTGCCGGGTCGAGCGCAACGCGTCCACCCGCGTGTACGGGTTGCGCGGGTGGACGAAAACCTGTTCGTCCTCTTCGAACCAGGCGTCCAGTGCGTCCCAGGCGAACCGGACGTGCCCGGGCAGGACGGAGTCGTTTACCCAAGCGGCAGCAGGCTTTTCGGCCTCGCCGGCGCGCAGCGAGAAACGCCCGTCGTCCTCGGGGGCCAGTGCGCCGGGGAGAACGTCGTCGAACGGAAAATAGAACTGCGGATAGTACGGCCATTCCCAGACGTATTTAGCCCGCGTGCTGTCCACAACGGTCTGCCCGGCGAGCACACCACGCACTCGCCGGGGCACCGGTTCGACGTGTCCGGTTTGGACTGCCGCCGCTGGATAATCGGTCATCCGCGCTTGGGGAGTTTCCAGCCGGGGCGCGGGAAGTGGCAGGTGTAGCCATGCGGGTAGCGCTGGAGGTAGTCCTGGTGTTCGGGTTCGGCTTCCCAGAAGTCGCCGGCGGGGGTGACTTCGGTGACGACTTTGCCGGGCCAGAGGCCGGAGGCGTCGACGTCGGCGATGGTGTCTTCGGCGATGCGTTTTTGCTCGTCGGTGGTGTAGAAGATGGCGGAGCGATAGCTGGTGCCGATGTCGTTGCCTTGGCGGTTTTTGGTGCTGGGGTCGTGGACTTGGAAGAAGAATTCGAGGAGGGCGCGGAAGTCGGTCTGTTCGGGGTCGTAGGTGACTTCGATGGTTTCGGCGTGGGTGCCGTGGTTGCGGTAGGTGGCGTTGGGGGTGTCGCCGCCGCTGTAGCCGACGCGGGTGGCGGTGACGCCGGGCTGGTGGCGGAACAGCTCCTCCATGCCCCAGAAACACCCGCCGGCCAGGATCGCTTTTTCCGTCATTTCCTTCTCTCCCATCGCGGAATCCGTGTACAGGATGACGCTGGCGCACCGGTCGCTATTCCGCACGCCCAACCAGCCGAGGGCCCGGTCAGAACTCCGTAATATCTCCTTCCGCCGCGGCCGAAACGAACAGGTCCAGCAGCGTCCGCAGTGCCTGCGAAGGCGGCCGTTTGGCGGAGACCACGACGGTGAGCGGCCAGGTCAGCGACGTTTCGGCGAGGGGGATCGCCACGACGCCCGGGAGTCCCAGCCGGGCGGTGCCGGGCAGGACCGCGACACCGAGCCCGGCGGCGACGTAACGCGGCACTGTCCGCAGGTCGGCGACCTCGACGGCCACCCGGCGCGAAAGCCCGAGCGCAGCGAATTCGCGGTCGACCGCCAGCCGGTTCCCGAAGCCGCGCGGGCAGTCGACGAACAGTTCGCCGTCCAGGTCCGGCAGCTGGACCGCCTCGCGCTGGGCGAGCGGATGGCTTTCGGGCAGCACGGCGTAGTACGGCACGCTGGCCAGCTGCGTCGCGTCCAGGCCGCCCAGTTCCGACCGGGACAGACCGAGCAGCGCGACGTCGAGCCGGCCGTGGCGGACGTCGTCGGCGAGTCCGGACGAGCCGGTGAGCGACACCGTCAGATGCAGGTCGACCAGCGGGTGCCTGCGGTGGAACGCGCCGAGCAGCACCGGAAGATCGAACGCGTTCATGCTGGTCAGCGTGCCGATCCGGAGGCTCCCGCGCAGGCCGGCGGACGCTTGCTGGACCACCTCGCGGGCCCGCTCCACCGATTCCAGCGCCGCTTTCGCCTCGGGCAGGAAAAGCACGCCCGCGGCCGACAGCGCGACCCGGCGGGTGGACCGGTCGAACAGCGTCGCGCCGAGGTCGGTCTCCAGCGCGCGGATCGTCGCCGAGACCGTGGACTGGGTGGCGAACAGCCGCTGCGCCGCCCGCGTGAAGCTCAGCTCCTCGGCGACCGCCACGAAGAACTCCAGCTGCCTCGTCTCCATAGCCCGATTATCGCGTATTCCGATAACTCTGACCAAGACTTTTCGTTGGACTTGATGAGTGGGGAGGGGGATCGTTTCAGGCGTAGGTTCCCGCTCGGAAGGTCGACATGGTCACCACAGCTCCGCCCGCTTTCACCGCCCCGGCCGGATGGCGCGTCAGCCACGGCTGGGGGTTCCGGGTCATCGCGTTCGCGTTCGCCGCGAGCCTCGCGTTCTCCACCGTTCCCACCCCGCTGTACGCGCTTTACCAGCAGCGGGACGGATTTCCGACGTTCCTGGTCACCGTCGTCTTCGCTGCGTACGCGGTCGGCGTGATGGCCAGCCTCTACTTCGCCGGGCATGTCAGCGACTGGCTCGGCCGCCGCCGCGTGATCCTCGCTTCGACACTCGCCGAGGCGCTGTCCGCAGTTCTGTTCCTGCTCTGGCCCGAGGTCCCTGGCCTGCTGATCGCGCGCTTCGTGTGCGGCGTGGGAATCGGTGCTTTGACGGCCACCGCCACCGCGCATCTGTCGGAGCTGCGTGCGGTGGCTCGTCCGGATCAGGATCTCGGCCGCTCCGGCTTGATCGCCACCGTGGTGAACATGGGCGGCCTCGGGATCGGCCCGATCGTCGGCGGCGTTTTCGCGCAGTACATCGACGGCCCGCTGACCAGCACGTTCGTCGTGTTCCTGATCGTGCTGCTGGTCGCCGCGTTCGCGGTGTGCCTGGTGCCGGAGACGGTCGAACGGCGCGAGGAGCGTCCGGCGTACCGGCCGCAGCGGGTGTCGCTGCCCGCCGCGGCGCGCCCGGCGTTCGTCGGCGCGGCGATCGGGGTGTTCGCCGCGTTCGCGATCACCGGGCTGTTCATGTCGCTCGCGCCGACGCTGCTCGCCGAAGGGCTGCACCAGCACAACCGGATGCTCGCCGGAGTCACCGCGGGCTCGATGCTGGGCGCGGCCGCGGTGGCGCAGGTGGTCTTCGCGCCGATGGCGTCGCGAGCACAGCTGCGGCTGGGGTTCGTGCTGATGCCGGTCGGCTTGGCGGTGCTTTCGGTGGCCGCGTTGCTGCCTTCGCTGGCGTTGTTCTTTGCCGGGTCGGTGCTCGCGGGCAGCGGGATGGGGCTCGGGTTCCGGGCCGCTGTCGGGACAGTGGCGGCGCTGGCCGATCCGCTGTCCCGGGGCGAGGTGCTGGCGGGGATTTTCCTCGCGGCCTACGCCGGGCTGGTGGTGCCGGTGCTGCTGGTCGGCATGACGCTGCTGTGGGTGCCGAGCCCGCTCGCGCTGGTCGGGTTTTCCGCCGCGGAAATGGTGCTGCTGGGGTTCTCCGCGTGGCGGGTGCTGCGGACGGCGTGAGCGGCTTCGACGGCCCGGCTGCCGCGGCCCGGTCCCTGAGTCGCGGAAAGTCCGTGAAGGGCTCCTTGAGGGAATCAGATCCCCTCAAGGACCCCTTCACGGACAGCGGGCGGCCGCGTCAGGCGACCTC